>CAZZVZ010000001.1:0-646 GCA_964657655.1 Gammaproteobacteria bacterium
ATTGAATCCGCGCCCCTCTCGATCGAAAAAATTCGTTCACGCAGGCGCGGCTATGCGGCAGCGGTCGGCACCTGTATCTTCACTTCGCTGGTCACGACACCGCTGCTGCCAGTGCTGTCGCTCACCAACATCGCCATGCTGTTTCTGCTGACCGTAGCGCTGGTCGCGGTCAGATTTGGCCGCAACCCTGCGGTGCTGGCAGCCTTTCTCAACGTTGCCGCCTACGACTTCTTTTTTGTGCCACCGCGCTTCTCGTTTGCGGTCGCCGATTTCGAGTACGTCGTGACCTTCGTGGTCATGCTGGTGGTCGGCCTCATCATCGGCGAGCTGACCAGCCGGCTACGCTACCAGGCGCGCGTTGCCTCGCATCGTGAGCAACGCAGTCGGGCGCTGTACGAATTCGCGCGCGACCTGGCGTCCGCCTTGAGAGCCGAGGACGTCGAGCGCATCGGCACCGAGACACTCGCCAAAAGCTTTCGGTGCGAGGCAATCATGCTGCAAACCTCAGACGACGGTCGCCTCGAGATTCGAGATGTTCTTTCCCAGCGCCAGGACTTCGAGCCAGCCATCGCGGTGTGGTCGTTCGAACACCGCAGCATCGCAGGCCTGGGTACCGATACCCTGCCGCGTAGCGATTTCCGCTACC
>CAZZVZ010000001.1:656-31865 GCA_964657655.1 Gammaproteobacteria bacterium
AAGCCCGCGAGCCGGCGGCAGCTCTTGATTCCCGAACAGACGCAGCATCTCAACACCTTCGTGGCCCTGATCGCGATCGCCCTCGAGCGCGTGCACTATGTTGACGTGGCGCAAGATGCACTGGTTTCGATCGAATCGGAAAAGTTGCGCAACTCGCTGCTGGCGGCGGTGTCGCACGACCTGCGTTCGCCGCTTGCAGCGGTGGTGGGTTTGGCCGAGGCGCTCGAGAACTCAAAAGAGCTGCCCGCCGAACTGCAGAGCCTGACCGCCAGCATTGTCGAGCAGGCGCAGCGCATGCGCGCGCTGGTGACCAACCTGCTCGAGATGGCGCGCATCGAAGCGGGCCAGGTGCAGGTCAATGCGCAATGGCATCCCATCAGCGAACTGGTCGGCACCACCTTGAGCGCCTGGCGCCTGCAGCTTGGCAAGCGTTCCGTGCAATCTTCCTTCGATGATCCCGACCTGCCGGTGTTCGCAGACGCCGTGATGGTCGATCGGATGCTGTCCAATCTGCTCGAGAATGCGCTGCGCTACACCCCGCCGGACAGTCCCATCCGCATCTACAGCCGCTCGACAGCCCATGCGATCCAGCTGATCGTCGAGGACCAGGGGCCAGGCCTTCCTGCTGCCGAGGCCGAGCACGTATTCGCCAAGTTCGTCAGAGGACGGGCCGAATCGAATCTGGGCGGCATCGGTCTGGGGCTTACTATCGCGCGTGCCCTGGCGCGTGCGCAAGGCGGTGATCTAAGACTCGATGCCGCGTACGTCGGCGGCGCGCGTTTCATCATCGAATTGCCACAGCCCCCCATGCCACAGAATATCCGCGACGCCCTGGCGATCGATTCTCATGAATAAGTGGAACGCCCTGGTGGTCGAAGACGAAGCATCGATCCGGCAATTCATGCGCACCACACTCCAGTCCGAAGGCTGGCGTGTCTTCGAAGCGGATTCGATCCGATCGGGCGAAAAGGCCATCAGCGAGGTGGCACCCGATCTGATCCTGCTTGATCTCGGTCTGCCCGATGGCGACGGTGTACGCCTTGTGGAACGGCTGCGCCGCAACGCGGACACACCTGTCATCGTTCTTTCGGCCAGAGCCCGCGAAGAAGACAAGGTGAAGGCGCTCGATGCCGGCGCCGACGACTATCTGACCAAGCCGTTTGGCTTGAACGAACTGCTGGCGCGCATTCGCGTGATTCAAAGGCGGCTCACCCGCGCTGCCGAGAGTCGTCAGCCGAGCAGCTTCTCATTTGGCGACATCGAAGTTGATACCGACAAGCGCTGGGTCACCAAGGGCGGTGAGCCGGCGCATCTGACGCCCATCGAGTACCGCATGCTGATGGCGCTGATCGAGACGCCTGGCAAGGTGCTGACACATCGGGAGTTGCTGCGCCGCGTGTGGGGACCGGCGCACAACGAACAGCTTTACCTGGTGCGCATTCACATGAGTCATCTGCGCGGCAAGCTCGAATCCGATCCGTCCCAGCCGCGTCACCTGGTGACGGATGCTGGGGTGGGCTACCGCCTGATCGAATAGGTGCAAAGACCGGGCTGGTTTGAGACAATAGCTGTCCCGGTTTATGCCTTGCGGCAGCAAAGGTGGTGGCGTGTTCTTCGGTATTGGTCTTAGTTACCTTTTCGCAATCTTCTTCGCAGTGCACGCACTGCGAACCGGCCGCCAGATTTACTGGCTGATGATCCTGTTTTTCTTTCCGATCGTCGGCAGCGTGGTGTATTTCATTGTCGAATTCATGCCGGAGATGCGGGTTGGCGCGAAGGTCAACAAGGTCACCGCAGTGGCCGGCCGTGCGCTTGACCCATCGCGTGACCTGCGCGTCGCACGCGACGCACTCGAGATGACACCCACCGCTCAGAATCGCATCGCGCTGGCGCGCGCCCTGATGACCGCCGATCAGCCGGCAGAAGCCGCGGTGCAATTCGAGGAGTGTCTCACCGGACCGTTTGCCAACGACTCCGAGATTGCCTATCTGGCAGCGCAGGCACATCTCGCATCCAATCAGCCACAACGCGCGCTCGAACTGTTGCGCCAGATCCGCAATCGGGATCCGAATTTCAGACAGGAACTGCTGGCCGTCAGCATGGGCCAGGCGCTCAGGGCCACGGGGGACAGCACTGCCGCAGGCGTGGAATTGCGTCAGGCCTCGGAACGGTTTGGTGGCATTGAGTCACGCGGCGAATATGCCATCTGGGCCGCGGAGAACGGCGATCCGGAGACGGCTCGCCAACTGCAGCGCGACTTGCAGAAATCGTATGCCAACTGGAGCGGCCAGACGCGCGCCATGCACAAGCCTCTGATGAAGCGCGTCGACGCTGCGGTCGGCGCAGTGGCATCCTAGCCGCCCAGTGAGCGTGACGAGGAGAGCTCGTCATCAGAACACTGCCGGGACGGCCCCGACAACCGGGGCGCGACGCCATCTGCCAGCGACGTTCTTGCCTGATGAGACAGGAGGAATGCTTACTTGCGGGAGCGGCTGGCCAGGCAAGCCGCGCACAGACAGGCCCGTTCAGGCATAAGCAGAGAAACCGGCAGCAGTGCGACATCCATGCACCAGCATCGGTTTTTGGTGTGCGCCTCGCACACCATGGCAGCGCCACATCCGGCGCAGCGCATCTGCGACCCCGGAGAAAGTGTCTGCGAGCAGTTCATTTGACCGATACTGACAAATAACCAGCCGCTGCGCTGGATTCACCCGGAGGATCCTTGATGCTGTGCAAAGGCCTGGTCATCCTGTCGCTTTTTTTTTCCGCCTCTGCATACGCCCAGCAGGCTTGCCCCGACGGGCAGCTTACCTTTGCGTTTCGAGAGATCGACATCAAGCTCGCCTTCGCGCTCCTGGCGGATTACTCACACACCAAGCTCAAGATCGACGACACCATCGTGTGGTCCGGACCACTCAACTTTGGCTGCACCCCCTGGAAGCAGGCCGCGCAGAAACTTGCCAGTGCGCATAGCCTACATGTGGACATCCGGGACGGCAGCATGACAGTGAGCCGGTAGCCAGGCCTGTAAGCCTCGACCAACGGAGTCGTTGCGACTTATCGTGCGGCCCAGAGGATCAGTCCCGCAAGGGCACACCCCGAAACGCAAAAAGCCACGAATGTTCGTGGCTTTTTACTGACCGGCAGCGAAATCTAAGCTTCGTCGGCGGGTGCTTCTGTCGCGTCAGGGCGATCGACCAGCTCAACCAGTGCCATCGGTGCGTTGTCGCCGACACGGAAACCGAATTTCAAGATACGCAGATAACCGCCATTGCGATTCTTGTAACGCGGACCGATTTCGTCGAAAAGCTTGACGACCATGTCGCGGTCGCGCATGCGATTGAATGCGGTACGCTTGTTGGCAAGCGTTGGTTCCTTGCCGAGCGTGATGAGGGGTTCAGCAACGCGACGCAGTTCCTTGGCCTTCGGCAACGTGGTCTTGATGATCTCGTGCTTGAGCAGCGAATTGGTCATATTGCGGAACATCGCAAGACGATGCGAGCTGGTCTTGTTCAGCTTTCTTAAACCATGACGGTGACGCATGATCAGTTTCCTTTCAGGATCTAAAGACCGACTTCTTCGATCGCCTGCCAGACATCGGCAGGCGCGGTTCGGTTGAATTAATTAAAGGCTGTTACGCCTTGTCAAGGCCAAGCGGCGGCCAGTTTTCGAGCTTCATTCCCAAGGTCAGGCCGCGCGAGGCGAGGACTTCCTTGATTTCGTTCAACGACTTGCGGCCCAGATTCGGGGTCTTCAGCAATTCGTTTTCAGTGCGCTGGATCAGATCACCGATGTAATAGATGTTCTCGGCCTTGAGACAGTTGGCCGAACGCACCGTCAATTCCAGATCGTCGACTGGGCGCAGCAGGATCGGATCGACTTGTGGCGAACGCGATGGTGCCTCGGCAGTCGCCTCAGTCCCTTCGAGCGATGCGAACACAGACAGCTGATCAACCAGGATGCGGGCCGACTGACGGATCGCTTCTTCCGGCGAAATTACCCCGTTGGTCTCGATGTTCATGACCAGCTTGTCGAGGTCGGTACGCTGCTCGACACGGGCCGATTCCACGGTATAGCTAACGCGACGCACCGGGCTGTACGATGCATCGAGCACGATACGGCCGATGGTCTTGCTGTGATCATCCGCAAAGCCACGCAGGTTGCCGGCAACGTAGCCACGGCCCTTTTCGACCTTGATCTGCATGTCGAGCTTGCCACCCGCGGACAGGTTGGCAATCACGTGTTCTGGATTGATGACTTCGATTTCGTGCGACAGCTCGATGTCGGCGGCGGTCACAGGACCTTCGCCTTCTTTACGCAGTGTCACCACGACTTCGTCGCGATTGTGAAGCTTGAAGGTCACGCCCTTCAGATTCAACAGAATGTCGACCACGTCTTCCTGCACGCCGTCGATGGTCGAGTACTCGTGAACCACGCCTGCGATCGACACTTCGGTCGGCGCAAAGCCGTTCATCGACGACAGCAGGATGCGGCGCAACGCGTTGCCCAGCGTATGGCCGTAGCCACGCTCGAACGGCTCCATCGTTACACGTGCGGAATGCGAGCCGACCGATTCAACCTCGATCTGGCGCGGCTTCAAAAAGGGATTGCTTGCCATTACAAATTTCCTCTCACATTACCCTCGGCTCGTTACGCCGATAAGGCTGCTAGGCTGCCAACAAAATGACCACCCCGCAGTGACAGCCATGCTGCGGGGTCGCAAAAAAATCGGGCGCGCAAAGCGCCCGGTCTTCATCCGGATTAACGCGAGTAGAGCTCGACGATCAAGCTTTCATTGACGTCGTTGGCGATTTCGGACCGCTCGGGAAGGCTCTTGAATGTCCCTTCCAGCTTGGTCTTGTCGACCGCGATCCAACTTGGCAGGCCGCCTTGTTCAGCCAGCGACAGTGCCTCGAGAATACGAACCTGCTTCTTGGCCTTCTCACGAATGGTGATGACATCACCCTTCTTGACCTGCACCGAAGGAATGTTGGTCGTGATGCCATTCAGCGAGATCGCCTTGTGGCTCACCAGCTGGCGCGCTTCAGCGCGTGTCGAGCCAAAGCCCATGCGGTACACCACGTTATCGAGGCGCGACTCGAGCAGATGCAACAGGTTTTCGCCCGTGTTGCCTTTCCTGCGGTCAGCTTCTTCGAAGTAGCGGCGGAACTGGCGTTCCAGCACGCCGTACATGCGCTTGACCTTCTGCTTCTCGCGCAGCTGATTGCCGAAGTCCGAGGTACGGGCTCCGGAGGTGCGGCCATGCTGGCCGGGCTTGGAATCAAGCTTGCACTTCGAGTCGAGCGAGCGACGGGCGCTCTTCAAAAACAGGTCGGTCCCTTCACGACGGGACAACTTGCACTTCGGTCCAATATAACGTGCCACGTTCTCTATCCTTTTCAATCAATACGGCGGTCAATCCGCCGGTTAGCCAGTTCTTTTGTGACCCAGACGATGGTCTGTCCGGGTGACTGGCGGTGGGCTTACTGGTGCGATGCGCCGCACCAGTGGGACTTACATGCGCCTGCGCTTCGGCGGACGGCAACCGTTGTGCGGCACCGGTGTTACATCGGTAATGCTGATGATCTTGATGCCAAGTGCGTTCAGAGCGCGAACCGACGACTCGCGTCCGGGTCCTGGTCCCTTGATCTGCACTTCGACGTTCTTGATCCCGCACTCAATCGCACCACGTCCGGCAGTCTCCGCGGCGACCTGGGCTGCAAACGGGGTCGACTTGCGCGAGCCCTTGAAGCCGGCGCCACCAGAGCTCGCCCACGACAGGGCGTTGCCCTGACGGTCGGTGATGGTGATGATGGTGTTGTTGAACGACGCGTGAATGTGTGCAATGCCGTCAGAAACGTTCTTCTTGACCTTCTTGCGCACACGCTGTGCTGCGGCGTTATTGCTTGGTGACTTTGCCATTGTGTTTCCTCGTTAATCCTTGAAGGCGCAGCTCGGTTACTTCTTGAGCGAAGCTGCCGCCTTGCGTGGACCCTTGCGGGTACGCGCATTGGTGCGGGTACGCTGACCGCGAACCGGCAGGCCGCGGCGATGACGCAGGCCACGGTAGCAGCCAAGGTCCATCAAACGCTTGATGTTCATCGACACTTCGCGACGCAGATCGCCTTCGACGATGAACTTGCCTACCTCATCGCGCAGCCGTTCCATTTCGGAATCGTCGAGGTCCTTGACCTTTTTCGACAGAGGCACGCCTGACGCGATGCAGATCTTGCGCGCGCGTGGGCGACCGATGCCAAAAATGGCGGTCAGACCGATTTCGGTGTGTTGATGGTTCGGGATGTTGATCCCAGCGATACGTGCCATGCTCGTTCCTTACGATTCAAATGCCGAAAAGCCGGCAATCAACCCTGACGTTGCTTGTGACGGGGGTCAACACAAATCACGCGCACCACGCCCTTGCGCTTGATGACCTTGCAGTTGCGGCAAAGCCGCTTGACCGATGCGAGTACTTTCATGATGACCTCTTAGTTCAACCTTACCTTCACTTGCGATTCAAATTCACTTGGCTCGAAACACGATCCGTGCGCGCGACAAATCGTACGGCGTCAATTCGACTGTCACTTTGTCGCCCGGCAGGATGCGGATGTAGTTCATCCGCATCTTTCCGGAAATATGTCCGAGTACCACGTGCCCGTTTTCCAGCTTGACGCGAAATGTCGCGTTGGGAAGATTTTCTAGAATCTCCCCCTGCATCTGGATGACGTCGTCTTTCGCCATGCGATCCTTTTTCGATGCGGCGCGTTAGCGCGCCGGCAACCCATCGTTACCGCGCTTGAAATTTGCCTTCTTCAAGAGCGAGTCGTATTGCTGCGACATCATGTACGCCTTTACCTGGCTCATGAAGTCCATCGTCACGACAACAATAATCAGCAGCGAAGTGCCGCCGAAATTCAACTGCACATTGGTCCACAACACGAAGAACTCAGGTACCAGGCACACCAGCGTGATGTACAAGGCACCGGCCAGCGTCAGGCGCGTCAGGATCCGGTCGATATAGCGCGCGGTCTGCTCACCCGGACGGATGCCTGGAACGAAGGCACCGCTCTTCTTCAGGTTGTCTGCTGTTTCCTTGCTGTTGAACACCAGCGCGGTATAGAAGAAACAGAAGAAAATGATGAGAACCGCATAGGCCAGCACATAGATCGGCTGACCCGGTGACAGCGCCGCCGCGAGATCCGACAGGAAGTGCCAGCTGTTACCGTTACTGAAAAAGTTCAGGAGCGTGGCCGGAAAGAGAATCAGCGACGAAGCGAAAATCGGCGGGATCACACCCGACATGTTGAGCTTCAAGGGCAGATGCGAACTCTGCGCACCGTAGACCTTGTTGCCCACCTGGCGCTTGGCGTAGTTGACCAGGATCTTGCGCTGACCCTGCTCGACGAAAACCACGAAATACGTCACCAGCACTGCCACTGCACACACCGCGACGGCTGTCAGCGGCTTGACCTGACCTTCTGACACCAGCTCGAACAGATTGCCGAGCGCACGCGGAATACCCGACGCGATAGAGGAGAAGATAATGATCGAAATGCCGTTTCCAAGCCCACGTTCGGTAATCTGCTCGCCGAGCCACATCAAGAAAATGGTGCCGGTCACAAGACACACGACAGTGGTAAACGAGAACGCCAGTCCGGGTGAAAACACCAGCCCCGGCTGTGACTCGAGCCATGCTGCAATCCCGAATCCTTGTGCTGCTGCCAGTGCCAGCGTGCCGTAGCGCGTGTACTGGGTAATCTTGCGGCGACCCGACTCGCCTTCTTTCTTCAGCGACTCGAGTGACGGGATGGCAACCGACAGAAGCTGCATCACGATCGACGCCGAAATGTAGGGCGTGATGCCGAGCGCGAAAATCGTCGCGCGCGTCAGCGCACCGCCCGAGAACATGTTCAGCATGCCGAGAATGCCACCCGACTTGTTGCCCATGAAGGTCGCAAGCTTGGCTGGATCAATACCCGGAATCGGAATGTGAGCGCCGATACGATAGACCACGAGCGCGCCCAACATGAATATCAGGCGGCGCTTCAGGTCGCCGTACTTTCCGGACCGACCAGGCAGACTATTGGGACTTGTTGCCAATTAAATTTCTTCCTTGTTCAGGCGAGACTGCCGCCGGCTGCTTCGATGGCAGACTTGGCACCAGCCGTTACAAGCAGACCCTTGAGCGACAGCTTGCGCGTCACGGCACCAGTACCAATGACCTTCGCAGAGCGATGCAGGTCCGACACCAGACCGGCCTGACGCAGCGCCAGCAAATCAATCTCGTCGACCGGCAGCTTGTCGATGTCGCCCAGGCGCACTTCGGCCACGAAGCGAGCTGTCAGCGACTTGAAGCCGCGCTTTGGCAGGCGGCGCTGCAAAGGCATCTGACCGCCCTCGAAGCCGACCTTGTGGAAACCGCCCGAACGCGACTTCTGACCCTTGTGACCGCGACCTGCGGTCTTGCCCAGGCCCGAGCCAATGCCGCGACCGACACGTCGCTTGGCATGCTTGGCGCCATCGGCTGGCTGAATAGTATTTAGTTTCATGTAAAGCTCCGAATCCCTTTTCGTGTCGACGCTTACAGCACCTTGACGAGGTACGAGACCTTGTTGATCATGCCGCGCACCGACGGAGTATCTTCCAGCGTGCTGGTGCTGTTCAGGCGGCGAAGGCCAAGGCCGATCACAGTGGCGCGATGCGTCGAACGTGTGCTGTTGACACTCTTCACCAGCTTGACGGTGACGGTCTTGCCGCCGGCCTTGCTGTCAGTTTTGGTCGTCATGGTTGTTCCTTAGCCGAGAATTTCCTCGACCGACTTGCCGCGCTTGGCGGCGATTTCGGACGGGGTACTCATCTTCTGCAGGCCATTCAAGGTTGCCCGCACCAGGTTGTAGGGGTTGGTCGAGCCAAGGCTCTTGGCAACCACGTTGGTCACGCCCAGCACGTCAAACACGGCGCGCATCGGGCCACCTGCGATCACGCCGGTACCGTCCTTGGCAGGCGACATCAGAACTGTCGATGCGCCCCATTTACCGACCACCGGGTGCTGCAGCGTGCCGTGCTTCAACGACACGCGAATCATCTTGCGACGCGCTTCTTCCATGGCCTTCTGGACAGCAACTGGCACTTCACGCGCCTTGCCCTTACCCATGCCGATGCGGCCATCGCCGTCACCGACGACGGTGAGCGCTGCGAAACCGAGAATCCGGCCGCCCTTCACCACCTTGGTGACGCGGTTGACCGAAATCATCTTCTCGCGCATGCCGTCATCGCGCTCTTCGTTCATCGGCGTTTTCGCCTGGACTTTTGCCATGACTTTGATCCTTTAGAACTTCAGGCCGGCTTCACGCGCGGCTTCGGCCAGCGCCTTGACGCGGCCGTGGTAACGAAATCCGGAACGATCGAACGCGACCGTGTCGATACCGGCACTCTTGGCCTTCTCGGCGACCCGCTTGCCGACCAGAGCGGCTGCGTTGGTGTTGCCACCGCGGCCGGTCTTGCCTTCGAGCGCCTTGATCACCTCAGGCTCAACCGTCGAGGCCGAAGCCAGCACCTTGGTGCCGTCGCCGGACACGATGGTGGCGTAGATGTGCAGATTGGTACGGTGCACGGCGAGGCGCGACACGCCCAACTCGGCGATCTTGAAACGCGTCGGCCGCGAACGGCGCAGGCGGGATGTTTTCTTGTCCATGGTCTGGTCTCTCGCGAATCTCGATTACTTCTTCTTCGTTTCCTTGATCACCACGCGCTCGTCGGCGTAGCGCACACCCTTGCCCTTGTAAGGCTCGGGTTTGCGATAGGCGCGCACTTCAGCTGCGGTCTGGCCGACCTTTTGACGGTCGGTGCCCTTGATCAGGATTTCGGTCTGGGTTGGTGTCTCGCACTTCACGCCAGCGGGCATCTGATGCACCACCGGATGTGAAAAGCCAAGCGTCAGGTTGAGCTTGTCGCCCTGTGCCTGCGCACGGTAGCCCACGCCCACCAGGTTCAGCTTCTTCTCAAAGCCCTTGGTCACGCCGACCACCATGTTGTTGACCAGGGCACGCATGGTGCCCGACATGGCATTGGCCTGACGGGTTTCGGTGGCTGCGGCAAACGTGAAGTGACCGTCTTCCTCGATCATCTTGACCGATTCGTGCAGGGTCTGGGTCAGCGTACCCAGCGGTCCCTTGACGGAGATCGATCCATTCGCGAGCTTCACTTCGGCGCCCTTGGGCACCACGATCGGATTTTTTGCGACGCGCGACATGCTGGCTCCTTTAGGCGACGTAGCAGATGACTTCGCCGCCAACGCCCGTAGCGCGGGCCTTGCGGTCGGTCATCACACCGTGCGAAGTCGACACGATTGCAACGCCCAGGCCATTGAGGACCTGTGGAATCGCATCGCTGCGTTTGTAAATGCGAAGCCCTGGCTTCGAGACGCGTTCGAGGCGCTCGATGACGGGTTTGCCGGCGTAGTACTTGAGGTGCACGGTCAAGGTTGCTTTGCCAGCGTCTTCACCCACGGCGAAGCCGTCGATGTAGCCCTCTTCCTTCAACACCTTCGCAATCGAAATCTTGACCTTGGATGACGGCATCGCGACAGAGGCTTTTTCAACCACTTGCGCGTTGCGGATACGGGTCAGCATATCGGCGATTGGATCACTCATGCTCATTGCTATATCTCCTGAACCGGCTTACCAGCTGGCCTTGGTCAGACCCGGGATCTCGCCACGCATGGCGGCTTCACGGACCTTGGTACGGGCAAGACCGAATTTACGATAGGTCCCACGTGGCCGGCCGGTCAGGGCGCAGCGGTTGCGTTGACGCGTCGGGTTGGCGTTGCGCGGCAGCTGTTGCAGCTTCAAGCGCGCTTCGTAACGCTCTTCATCCGACTTGGTCTGATCTTCGATCAGTGCCTTCAATTCGATGCGCTTGGCGGTGTACTTCTTCACCAGCATGGCGCGCTTTTTTTCGCGGTTGATCAGCGACAGTTTGGCCACGATAACCTCAGTTCTTGAACGGAAATTTGAATGCGGCGAGAAGAGCCTTGGCTTCTTCGTCGTTCTTCGCGGTCGTCGTGATGCTGATGTTCAGCCCACGCAGCGCGTCGATCTTGTCGTACTCGATTTCAGGGAAAATGATCTGTTCCTTGACACCGACGTTGTAGTTGCCACGGCCATCGAAAGCCCGTCCGGAAATACCGCGGAAGTCACGCACGCGCGGCAGCGCTACGGTCACGAAACGATCCATGAATTCCCACATGCGCGTACCGCGCAGGGTGACCATGCAACCGATCGGGTAGCCCTGACGGATCTTGAATCCGGCAATCGCCTTCTTGGCCTTGGTCACGACCGGCTTTTGGCCAGCGATCTTGGTCAGATCACCAACCGCATGCTCGATGACCTTCTTGTCAGCGACGGCTTCCGAGAGACCCATGTTGAGGGTGATCTTGGTAATGCGCGGCACTTCCATGACGGACTTGTAGCCGAACTTGGCAGTCAGATCAGCGACCACCTTATCTTGATAAAACTGTTGCAAACGGGCCATGATTTTCCTCTTCGCGTCGCCGGCAATTAAGCCTTGGCAGACACCATTTCGCCGTTGGATTTGAAGACACGCACTTTGCTGCCGTCTTTCTGAATCTTGTAGCCAACGCGATCAGCCTTACCGGAGGCAGCGTTGAACAAGGCCACGTTCGACACCTGGATCGGCAGCGTCTTGTCGACGATACCGCCCGTGATGCCCTTCATCGGGTTCGGCTTGGCGTGCTTCTTGGCCACGTTCACGCCTTCAACCAGCAGACGCTGTTCGTCGACGCGCTCGAGCACGGTGCCGCGCTTGCCTTTGTCTTTACCAGCGATGACGATCACTTCGTCACCTTTGCGGATCTTGGTCATGGTTTCCTCAGAGCACTTCTGGAGCTAGCGACACGATCTTCATGAAACGCTCGGTGCGCAACTCACGCGTCACCGGTCCGAAGATGCGGGTGCCAATAGGCTCCAGCTTGTTGTTGAGCAATACGGCGGCATTGCCGTCGAACTTGATCAGCGACCCGTCACCGCGCCGCACGCCTTTGGCGGTACGAACCACCACGGCATTGAAAATCTCACCCTTCTTGACGCGACCACGCGGAGTTGCCTCCTTGACGGTCACTTTGATAACGTCGCCGATGGTTGCGTAACGGCGCTTTGAACCGCCCAAAACCTTGATGCACATAACTTCGCGCGCACCAGTGTTATCGGCCACTTCGAGCCGGGATTCTGTCTGAATCATGATTTTCGTCCCAACTTGATCCGTCGGCCATCGGCCAGGCGGTCAGTCTTGGTCCCGTAAGGGTTGAATCGGGCACCAGCCAACCTGCGACCAGTGCGTTGCTACCATTTGGTCAACCCAAGGTGCTGGGCTGACGCGGCATTCTTCCACCGAACTTCAGGTGAGCCCAAGACTGTATCAGTCTTTTGCTCTGCGTGCAACATGTGTATGGAAGCGTCAATCAGTCGGGCGCTCAAGGCGCCTCAGTGTGCTGGCGGGTGCAGACCTGCGCCCACTGGTGGCAGCAGCGGTTCGCCCGATGCGGCCGGCCCGGCAGACTTGGCCGCCGCGCGCGCCTCCCGGTAGCGCGCTGCGGCCTGGGGCTCGCTCAGGTGCCTCTCGGCCAAAACGCGCCTTGCCGCGGCCGCCTCGCCGGCCTCGTTCAATCCATCGACGTAAGCGATCACTTGCGTCGCATTCGCGCTCGGGTCATTGGTCAGCAAGCCGCCCGGCTGATTCTGGGCGATCGCCCACTGCCACGCTTCGACGCGTTCACGGCGCGCTGAAACCAGCGCCTCGGGCGCGCCAAAGTTCTTCGAAAGACTGGCTGCCACGGTGGCCTGCAGCAGGCTGACCGGCTCGCGTGCGATCAGGTTGGTGAGGCTGGTACATGCCTCTTTCTTGCTCGGCAATCGACACAGCGCGAGTGCCTGTCTATATATAGCGTTGACGATGCCAACCACGTGCGGCGCGGACTGCAGTCTGGCAACCAGCCGCACCAGTACTTCAGCATCCGCAGGTGCAAGAGCCACGAAGGTACGGGTCAGCTCGATCGTATAGTCGACCCATTCTTCGGCCGCCACGGCCCGTGCCAGGGCCAGCTCGGCGCCGCTGGCGTCGCCAAGCCGGGTATCGATCGCCCACAACATGAGCCACGCGGCGCCATTGTTTGGATCGATCTCGCTCCAGCGGGTTGCAAACGGCACCGGATCACAGCCGATCTGGGGCGCATCGCAGCCTGTGGCGAGCATCATCAAGACTGCGCCATCGCTCGACCGCGCGGCCTCGTCGGCAAGCGCGACCAGTGCGGCACTGCCCTGCGGGAACGCCGGCAGGGGATTGCGCCAGGCCAGCATGGCGCGGGTCCGCAGATCGCCGTTTTGCTGGGCGATGCCAGCAAGACGATCCAGTTCAGCCGTGGCGTCGCGCATCGATTGCGGCAGATCGTCACTTCTGGTGCCAGGAGACATCGACAAGCGAGACGCCGGCGCATCGGACTGCGCTGCGGCGTTCAAGCCGAAGCTGCAGCAGGCAACAATCACCATCAAGCGCCAGAGCATGATCATTAAAAAAATCGTCGAGGGACTATCAGGCGAGCCGGCAGGTGCTCGAAGGCAGGGCGACCCGCAGACAACACAATCCGCAATTCTGCCAGAGCGCTGCTCGACATCAGCCCACATCGATCAGAATGGAGGTTTTCTGGCAGGGGCATTGTTTGGATTCGATTTGGCTGAACATCACGCGACTGGGCGAATCGGGGTTCCTAATGCCGATCGGCGCCGCCCTTCCTGTGTGGTTTCTGATCACCAGAAACTTTCGGCTGGCATTTCTGTGGATCCTGGTGTTCGGACTCGGCGTAGCCCTGGTGGTGTTCAGCAAGCTTGCATTCCTCGGCTGGGGGATCGGCATTCGTGCCATCAATTTCACCGGCTTTTCGGGTCACACCATGCTCGCCGCGTCGGTATTTCCAACGCTCGCATGGCTGGTGCTCGGACGCGCCAAGAGCGTCGTGCGCGATGTGCTGGTCGCCCTTGCGGTGGCACTGGCCGCCGTCATCGCCTTGTCGCGCGTCGAACTGGGCGCCCATTCGATCTCTGAGGTCATCACAGGTTTCATGCTCGGCGCCGCCGTGTCGATCACCTTCGTGGCACTCGCCAAGCGGCAGTCCAACGCCCGAGTTCCTGCAGCACTGGTGCTGCTCGCCATGGCTGCCAGCGCCCTGCTCGGCATGGGACGGGTGACACCGTCGTCCCACCGCGTCATTGCATCAGTGGCCCTGTGGGCCTCAGGCCACCAACGCACCTACCATCGCGACCAGTGGCTCGCGCACGAGGACTATCAGGAGACCTGAGAATGTTGCTCGCGACGCGACGTGAGGCGAGACGCTACTGGAGCCAGAAAGGGCTCGGATCATCTGGTACCAGGTAGCCATCTGCAAGATCAAGCGGCAAGTTGATGCCGCCCACAGCGTCGTGACCCTGTCTTCGCATCATCACGAAGTTCGCCTCGGACTGCTGGCGGCGCAACGCGCGGCAGCGTTGCTCAAGTAGAGACATCAGTCCGGCATCTTGCAACACATCGGCATGCGACTTCAATTCTGCCGTCTGCGCAATCTGGCGTTCAAACTCAAACCAGGTCCGTGCACATCCCAGATCCTGCGTGGTGTAGAGGTAGAAGGGCTTGCGACTCAATACATATTTCGCACCGCGCCTGAGCGCCTCGAACACCATCAGGAAGTCTTCGCCATGACGAGCTTCGCGCGGGTAGCGCAGACCGGAGCGCTGCACGAAGTCGCGCCTGAGCATCGGCTTTAGCAGTCCGAAGTCCGCTTCATCGCCATACGGACGCGAACCTTTCACGAGACGCTGCAGATCGATCAGCTCTTCTGAAGGCTGTGCGTTCAGCGCGGGACTTGCAACTCCGCTCTTGGCATTGAACTTCAAGAAGGCGTCGGCCACGATATCGGCGCGCCAGCGACATCCAAGTTCGACCAGATGAGCGAGCCGGCCGGGAAGATAGGAATCATCGGCATCGAGGACTGCGACCCATTCACCCGTCGCCGCAGCAAGACCCGCGTTACGTGCCTGTGCTGGACCCTGGTTGGTCGACAAACGCACCAGCCGAATGCGCGGGTCCCAATCAGCGCGACGCTTCACGCTTGCAGCGGTGCCGTCATTGGAGCCATCGTCGACGACGATGACTTCAAGATCGACACCGGTTTGCGCCAGCGCTGATGCGATGGCGTGATGCACGTAGGCTTCTGCGTTGTAGGCGGCAATCAGCACTGACACGCGATGCTGCGATGAAGACATGACACGATCCAGAAAGTAGACACGGCCCGAGTGGCAAGCTCGGCGCGTCCGAGCAGACGCGTCGCTTATTTACGCACTGAGGCGGCAGGTAGCCAAGTCTGGTAAACCCGGCCACGCATTGAATTGAGAATGCCGATGCCAGCACCTGCCAGCGCAGCCAGCACGTCAACCAGCTGCGTGAGCGGCGTGATCGACCAGCGATGCCCGACAAAGAGCAATATCGCGAGCAGGGCCGACAGCAGCAACGCGATACTGCCTTGACCGCCCACCACCAGTGCCAGCGCCGCGCACAGCGCGGCAAGCCCGAGGAAGTAAATTGAAAACCAGCGTAGCAGCTTGTGCGACAGGTACATATAGCGCGTTAGGCTAGATGTACGCCTGAGCTTCGGCCAGATCACGCGATGCACATTGAACGCCTGGCACGCAATGCGAACCTTGCGGTTGAATTCTTCGGCCGAGACGCTGACCGACTCCTCGAACGCCTTCACGTCGCTGGCCTGCACCACGCGGAACCCTTCGCACAGCACCTGCAGCGAGACGTACATGTCGTCGATCAGATGATCGGGCGGCGGTCGATGCAAGGACCGGCGCAAGGCGAACAGCGAGCCATCGGCACCCATCACCGATCCAAGCTTGGTTTCTTCACGCTTGACGAATTCTTCCAGGCGCCAGTAGAGCGAGCCGGTGCTTGCGGTGACGGAATCTGCGGCATTGACGTAGTTGAGATTGCCGCACACGCATCCGACTTCGAAGTCGGCGAAATACGGTGCAAGGTGCACCATCAGATCGACATCAAGCATCACGTTGGCATCGGTAAAGATCAGCACGTCCGCATCTGTCATTTGCACCAGCTGATTCATGCCGTGCGTCTTGCCATGTCGACTCGCGCCGCGCACAACCTTCACACCAGGCTCGAAACCGGCTGCAATCTCAGCTGTGGAGTCGCTCGCCGCGTCGATATAGAGCAACAGCTCGACTGGAAACGGCGATGCGCGCTGAACTTCCATCAGGTTACGCAGCTTGGCGCCGATCACGCGCTCTTCGTTGTAGGCACAAGTACAGATTGCAAAACGCAACTCAAGTGCCGCCCGATCGGAGAACCTGCCAGGCGAGGGGTTCGTTCTCCTCAGCGATCCCATGGCACGCAGAGACAGCGGATAGGTCACGAATGGGTGTGTTGCGAGCAGCAGCAGCAATGCAGCGGCGATGATCAAAGCGACTTCCATCTCGCTCCTCCTCGTTTGTCTTTCAGAAGGCCTTTGTGTCCTTGAACACCACGCCCACGGTCCTGGCGATGATGTTCAGATCGAGCTTGAGCGACCAGTTGCGCAGGTAGTCGAGGTCGTACTCGATACGCTTTTTCATGGAGTCGAGATCGTCGCCACCTCGATAGCCATTGACCTGAGCCCAGCCGGTGATGCCAGGACGTACCTTATGGCGCAGCATGTAGCCGGTGATCTGGCTGCGATAGTGCTCGTTGACGGCGATCGCATGCGGCCTCGGACCGACGATGCTCATACTGCCTTCGAACACATTGAAGAACTGCGGCAGTTCGTCGAGTGAGGTCTTGCGGATGAACGCGCCAAAGCGCGTGATGCGAGCGTCACCTTTGACCACCTGGGTATAGCTCGAGGCACCATCCTCGGTCACGGTCAGGGAACGGAATTTGTAGACGGTGATTTCTTCGCCGTACAGGCCGTAGCGCCGCTGGCGAAAAATGACCGGCCCGGGCGACGACCAGCGCACGCCGATGGCCACGCTCATGAGAATGGGCGAAATCAGCAGCAAGATGATGGAACACAGAATCAGGTCCGAGAGCCTCTTCAAGAAGCCGTTGAGACCGACGAACGGGCTCTCGCATACAGCCACCACCGGCAGCCCCGCGACACTGCTCATCTGGGCCTGGATCAGATCGGTAACGAAGATATCCGGCACGAAATAGATCGACGCCGTGGTGTCGCGCAGGCTGTCCAACAGCTTCAGGATGCGTGGCTGCGTGGCCATCGGCAGCGACAGATAGATGGTATGGATCTGATTGGCGCGTACGTATTGCGGCACGTCTTCGAGCTTGCCGAGGATCCCGTACTGGTCGAAGTGTTCGAGTCGGGTGCGGTCGCGATCATCAAAAAAACCCACCAGGCGAGTCGGGTTGTAATGATCATGCTTGAGCGCCTCGGCAAGTGCCACGCCTTGCGAATTCATGCCGGCAATCACACAGCGCTTGATGCCGCCACGCAGCTCGACTAAGGGCGGCAGGCTGGCGCGAAATGCCATGTGGGCGCCGAACACTGCAGCCGGTGCCATGAAAGCCCACAGCCCGATGGCGGCTGGCGAGAAATCGCGCAAGTGATTGGTTGCGTAACCGAAGAACAGCAGCAGGCCAAACAGGATGACCCAGTTGATGCAGGTGTCGAGCAACAGCCGTCCGGGTGTGACGCGCAGCTTCGAGTGCCCCGGGAAAGTCAATGCGACCAGTACCACGGAAAGGACGAGATACTCGGCACCAAGTCCGCGATCGAGGGCGAATGCCACGACCCAGAGAGAACCGACCAGCATGCTGGCGTCGAGCAACGCCTCAACGATGCCAATCAGGTTGTGGCTCTTTACTGCAAGACTTGTAGCTCGACGGGCCTGCAGCAGCTGCGAACCTTCAGGCACGCTCACCGCCGTGATAATCGCTGGTCCGCGCCACCGCCTGCGCCCGGTTCAGCACGTTGAGCTTTCGGAACACGCGTTGCAAATGGTTCTTGACGGTGAACACGCTGATGCTCAGGATCATGCCGATTTCCTGATTGGTCTTGCCCTTGCGGACCCATTCCATGATCTCGATTTCGCGCATCGACAAACCAAGCCCGTCGGACTCGACACTCTCGGCACTCGACTCCACGGTTTGCGGTGTGGGCATCTTCTGTTCGGGCAGTTCCTGCACCCAACGCAGCGAATTATCGATGTAGGGGATGAGGACCTCGATCATGGAACGGGCGTTGGCCGGATCACGTACCGGATTCTTGCCGAAGGCGAAGTACGCGCAGTCCTGACCGCCGCGCTGGTCACGAATGCCGTGAATCACCACAGAGCGCATCTGCATCAGCGAACGCGTCGGGAAGCAGCGTCCACCGCTGTCGTCGGGGGCACGAAACCCTTCACCACTTTCAAGCACCAGCGGCTTGCAGTCGTATTGCAGCCAGCTCTCGAACAGTCTGCGGACCAGACCCCGCATCGCGACACCCTCGAGCTGGGGCGTGCAGACGCCTGGCACCGCCGAGATCACATCGACGTGAATCAAACCTTGAGAGAAGTCGCCCCAGGCGACCACCAGGGTCTCGTGAGGCAGGAAGCGCTGCATTTCGCCATGCAGCCAGAGAAACACGTCGGTCTGGGTCTGCAGTCCTAGCGACTGCTGAATTACCCGGACCAGCGAATTGCGATCATCGTCAGACAATTCAAATGCGGCCATGCTGGTACACCTCTGGAAAATCCTGTCGCGTCGTGATCTGAGCCACACCCGCGACCGGGTTTGCGCTTTACGTTTGCGCGGGACAGCGAAGCGCCAAACAGCGATCCATCACGTAAACAAAAACTGATGGACCTAGCGCATCGATCGAAAAAAGCGAGGATCGAATTCGCTTCCTAGTACTGGTCTTGCAGGTCAGCCAAACTCCTAGGTGAGGTGTTGCGAAGTGATCGAAACCTTTGGGGCCGGGTGGCGCGTCGAGCGCTTGCAACGCGACTCGACCCGGCACCGGGAACTGCTCGACAGACGGCCCAACAGTAATTCACAATGACGCAACGCAACAAACGTGCCGGTTGAGCGGCGCGAAGTGCCGGGCTTACAACGTCAGCAACCAGCAACATGGACTGCCGTGAGAGACCCGTATGCGTGTCGACCGGTGACTTAGGGGCGGGCCCGAAAAAAAGTTCCCCAACCAATGCAGTTTGCAAGTTACTGCCACGCGCGCGCATCAATCGCTCAATTCGCGTACAACACGCATCGCGCCTTGAAAAAACATCTTGTAACGATTGATACGTGCTCCTTTCAGTTCATTCGCTCTATTGAAGGCGCGGCGCGCTTTGATTACGCTGCGTCACAAAATCGATGCATCGAATCCGCATCGATGCACACGCAGTGTGCGCTGCCTTTATCGCCTTGCCCGACACTTTGTATCGCTAAGACACGTGCTGTGCCTCATACGTGCCAGTCAAAAGAACTAAGTCGACTTCCTAGAAAAATCGGATCACTGGTGCATGCTGCGAAGGGTCTGACCCGACGCCACGCGCGCCGTTCCGACACAACAAGAAAAGTGAGAGGTTCGCGTTGCCCATCTTGAAGACAACTGTTTGCGTCGTGAGCGCAGCACTGCTTGGCACCGCGTGCGCTGCTGCTCTGGCCGACGATCGCTACACCGATCCGGACACCATCCAGCCAAGCGTCTCGGTCACCGCCTTATATGACGACAATATTTTCAGGTTGCCTGCTGGGCAACTCGCCGGCGGCCCGAGCGGCCCCTCTTCACGCGGTGACTTCGACGTCACGACCGGTGTCGGGCTGCGCATCGACAAGTCGTATTCGCTACAACGGTTCGTGATTGATGCCGGGCTTGTCAACTACGATCACACCGATCACGCGTTTCTCAATTTCACCGCCAAGAATCTCGACGCCACGTGGTTTTGGGCTTTCACTCCGGATATCACCGGGCATGTGATCTACACTCGCGTGCAGGCGCTCAATAGCTTCGCAGACTTCACTGGATCGTTTCAGCGCAACGTCAACACCAACACCATTCGTCGCGTCGACGGCGACTGGCGTGTCAGGGGAGAAATCCACCTCGGCCTGGCAGTCGACGAGTTCGTGCAGCGCAACGATCAACCGACCTTCGCCCTTGAAGACGTGCGCATCGATTCAGTCGAGCCGACCATCAGCTACCAGTCAGAAGCCGGCAACTCCCTGGCGCTCTACGGACGCTCAGCCATTGGCACCTACCTCAACGAGGTGCTAAGCGCCGCCGATCAGATCGACACCAACTTCACCGAACATGAAGAAGGAGTGCGCGTCTCGTACCAGATCGACGGCAAGAGTGGCATATATGCCCAGCTTGGCGAACTGTCGAGAACGCATGAGCATTTCGCATCGCGCAACTTCAACGGTCCGGTCGCGCAGATCAAATACCACCTGCAAGTCACTGGCAAGACAGCTTTCACCGCAACTGCAAGCCGAACGCTCGGCAGCTACCAGTCGGAGACCAGCAGCTCTCTCGCGACCAACCTGTTCAGTGCCGGGCCAACCTGGGCCGTCACCGGCAAGACCACGCTAGGTGCCAGGCTACAGGACATGCAATATCACTTTGGCGGGCCACTGATCCCGACACCGCTGCGCTCAGACAACATCACTGCAGAGACCGTGTTCGCCGACTGGAATGCGCGCTATGACCTTGACTTCATTTTGACTTATACACACTCGAATCGAAGCTCCAACTATCAGGGGTTGCAGTTCGCCGACAACAGCACCAGCCTGTACGCACGCCTCAAGTTCTAGCAGGGCGCGTCGCTTTGACGCACGCAAGATGAGGCTACTTCTGCACCTGATAAAACGTTCGGCGCCCTCACTTGTCCGCACCCCGTGTTTTTAGTGCGAACGAGCTATATGAGGGTTTCTGCCTTCCTCCTATATTGCTCTGCAACAGCATCGCATCGGCGCGATTGGCGCGCTGGGTGACGGTGCATCGGAGTACACGATGAACTTCTCAAAAAAGCTCGTCCCCGCACTCCTCGGGCTTTCGCTTGCAGCGGGCGCGTCGACCTCATGGGGCGCGGCACCTGGCGCGCTTGTCACGGGCAACACCCTGGCATTCGCTGATGCATCGGGTAGCGCGCTCAATTCGTTTCAGTCGAGCGGCGATTACAACCTCGGCGCGAGCAATCCGATCGGCTCAATGGTCGGTCTGGGTGCTGCACCGGTGACGTTCCAGCAAGTCGAAGACTCAGCGCCACTGGCAACCGGCGAATTCAGCGAGTTCACGAGTTTCTCGGATAGCACCAATCCGCAGGGCAACTGGCGTGTGCTGTTGGCCGGGCTGTCGCTGATCGGATTCACCATGGTGCGACGTTCAAAGCGCCTCTAGCTCGCCCACAGCGCGCGCGCATCTGCGCGCATGCAGTCTCCCTCCAATCCGCCGTTTCGGTGCTCCCACCAAAGCGGCAATCCTTATTTTGTATCGCCGATGACCGAGCAATTGATCGCAGCCGACAAATCGCCTCACCATGCCCTGGTGCCGGCAGTGATGGCTTGCGCTCTGCTGCTCGCGGCATGCGGCCGACACCATGACGTCAACGCCGATGTCGCCGCGCGCGTCGATTCGGTGGTGATTACGCGCGCTGACCTGGCGCGTGCCATGGCACTGTTGCCTGCGGGCGGCGGAGAGGACGCCTCACCTGCGACCCGACGCAAGGTCCTCGACAACCTGATCAACCAGCAGCTGGCTGTGGCCCGTGCCGAAGCCAAGCGCCTCGATCGCCAGCCCGACGTGATGGCGTCGCTCGATGCGGGACGCAGGGAAATGCTGGCGCGCGCCTACTTCGAAAAAGCAGCGGCCGACCAGCCACGACCGACTGAGCGAGAGGTCCACGACTACTATGTGGCGCATCCAGAACTGTTTGCACAGCGCCGCATCTACACGCTCAAGGAGCTCAACGTCAGCGAGGATCCCGCGCTCGCTGAACGTCTCAACAGTCTTGCCATGTCGGGCGCTGCCTATCCGCAGATGGTGCAATGGTTGCGCGACGCGAACGTGCCGTTCAGCACCCAGGCGACCGCCCGGCCCGCCGAGGCACTGCCACTGCAGTATCTGCCACGCTTAGCGCAGCTCCAGGCCGGTCGCATGCTGGTCATGTCCGATGACAGCGGCATACATGCAGCGCAGGTGGTGAGCACCGATCTTGCCCCGATCGATGAAGCCAGCGCGGCTGCGAGCATCCGGCGCTTTCTCGCCAACCAGGATACCAAGCAGGCAGTCGAAGCAGAAATCGTGCGCCTGCGCGCCAAGGCCAAGATCGAGTACGGCGCCGACGCCGCAACGCCGGACGAGGCCATGACCGGGCCGTCAGATGGCAAGGGCGCAGATGCCATTCAAGCAGCCAGCGTCCTCGGCGCGCCCGCGAGCGGTGCTCTTGCAGAGCGCGTCCAGTCAAAACTGAGCAGCAAGGCACTCGCGTCCCAATGAGGAAAAATATGAAGAAGAATCTCCGTACCGGTGTCAAGGCCGTTGTCCTGGCTGCCCTGTTGTGCGTCTCAGCGGGACCAGCTCTGGGCCAGAACCATATTCAGGCGGGCGCTCCGGTCAGCCAGTCAGCCGGCATTGCCGCACTCGCATCGCAAGGCGTGCAGCCGCCAGCCAACTACCAGTTGGCCGCCGGCGACACGATCCACATTCTGGTGTTCCAGAATCCCGACATGACACTCGACACGCGCGTGTCTGAAGACGGCAGGATTACCTATCCGCTGATCGGCGCGATCAAGATCGGTGGCCTCACCATCGCCGATGCGGAAGCGGCCATCGGCAAGGCATTGAAGAGCGGCGGTTTTGTGCGCGATCCACAGGTCAACATCTCGCTCAATACCATCGTTGGCAACTCGGTCTCGGTACTCGGCTTCGTCAACAAGCCAGGCAGCTACCCGCTTCTCACCGTGGGCACCAGACTGACGCAGATGCTGTCCGACGCCGGCGGCATCTCGCAGCTCGGCTCCAATCAGGTGGTGGTCATGGGAACCCGCGATGGCCAGCCGTTCTCGCGCAAGATCGACGTCACCTCGATCTTCCTCGACGGCCACGGCGAGGATGACATCACGCTTGCTGGCGGCGACGACGTATTCGTGCCCAAGGCACAAATGTTCTACATCTATGGCGAGGTCAACCGTCCGGGACAGTATCCAGTCGAACGCAACATGACCGTCATGCAGGCGCTTGCAGCCGGCGGCGGCCCGACCACCCGAGGCAGCGAGGATCGCATCAAGCTGTCGCGCCGCGACGATACCGGACGCCTGGTGAAGGCCTCGCCGGAACTGTCCGATACGGTCAAGCCCGACGATGTCATCTACGTCAACGAAAGCTTCTTCTGAAGGTGTACGCATGACCATTTATCAATTTCTGCGCACGCTTCAGGCAAGACGCCGTCTTATCGGCGCCACCATGGGCCTGATGCTGGTGCTGCTGTTCCTCATGATCCTGATCGTGCCTGCCAAGTACACGGCGACCGCTTCAGTGCTGGTCAATTCCGAAAGCAAGGATCCGATCGTCGGCGCGCTGATGCAAACGCCACTGGGTGAGAGCTTCGTGACCACCCAGGCCGCCATCATTGAAAGTCCGCGCGTGGCCCAGCGCGTGGTGGAACACCTCAAGATGGCAGATGATCCAAAGTGGAAAGCCGCCTGGCAGGAAGATACCGATGGTCACGGCGACCTCACGGCCTGGATCGCTGACATCGTCACCATCGGTCTGAAGGTAAGCCCAGGGCACGAAAGCAATGTGGTTGAAATCAACTACAAGTCGAAGGATCCTGTCAGTGCTGCGCTGTTCGCCAACGCTTTCGCCCAGGCGTATCTGGAAACCAGCGAAGAACTCAAGGTCGATCCCGTCAAGCAGAGTTCCAAATTCTTCGATGCACGTATTGCAGAAACCAGGGCGCGTCTTTCACAGGCGCAGCAGCGTCTGAGCGACGCCCAGAAGGCCGCTGGCATCGTGGTCACGCCCGAACGGCTCGATGTCGAAAATGCGCACCTCAACGAGCTCTCCAGCCAGCTGACACTGGCCCAGTCGCAGCAGGCTGATGCCACCTCGCGTGACCAGAGTTCGCACGGCAACGTGGGGGCCTCACCGGACGTGATGCAGAACCCGGTGGTGCAGCAGCTCAAGACCCAGGTCGCGATCCAGGAGGCCAAGGTCAGAAACCTGGGCACGCAGCTTGGGCCCAATCATCCGGCCTACAAGCAGGCCGAGCAGGAACGGGCCGATCTGCGGCGCAGCCTCGGCTCGGAAACCGGTCAGGTCGGCAACTCGCTGCAGCAGGCCAACCAGATCGGCTCGGCGCGCGTCGCGCAGCTGCAGGCGGCCACCGAAACGCAGCGTCAGCGCATCATGGATCTCTCGCAAAAGCGCGATCAACTGAGCGTCTTGCAGCGTGAAGTCGACAACGATCAGAAGGCCTATGACCTGGTGATGCAGCGCTCGTCGGAAACCGGCATCGAAAGCCAGGTGGTGCAATCCGACACTTCACTATTGACCTCTGCCTCGGAGCCGACGCACCCGTCGTTTCCCAAGATCAAGCTGTTCATCGTGCTGACGCTGATTCTTGGACTGCTGCTCGGCATCGGTCTGGCTCTGTTGATCGAGATCCTCAATCCGGTGGTGCACTCGCCGCTCGACATCATCGAGCAGCTGGCATTGCCGGTGTTCGCCGTGGTGCCGTATGGCGCCATTCCAGGCCGCAAGCACAGCCGCACGACGCTGCTCGGCGGCACCCGCAAGCTCCTACCCGCCTCCTGAGAGCGACGCCATGAACTCATCTACTGACGGCATTTTCATCGCCAACGAACGCTCCATGCCACGTCCGGAGCGCTCCATTGGCCAGATCCTGGTGGAAGCCGGTCGTATGAGCGCCGACAGCGCCGAGCGCGTGCTGACCTATCAGCGCGATCAGGGCCTTCACTTCGGAGAAGCAGCGATCAGGCTCGGCCTGATTACCCGGGAAGACATGCGCTTCGCGCTGGCCAACCAGTTCGAATACACCTATCTGGCCCCGGGCGAAGCACCGCTCGAGCCCGAAGTGGTGGCTGCGTTCTCGCCAAGCCATCCGGCAACCGAAGCGGTGCGCGCACTGCGCAGCCAGCTGATTTTGCGCTGGATGAATAACAAGCAGCAGGGCAAGGCGCTTGCCATGGTCAGCACCGAGTCAGGCATCGGTCGCTCCTTTATCGTCGCCAATCTCGCCGTGGTGTTCTCGCAGCTCGGAGAGCGCACCCTGCTGATCGACGGCAACCTGCGCAATCCGCGTCTGCATCAGCTGTTTCAGACCGACAACCGGGTCGGACTAACCTCGATTCTGGGTGACCGCCTCGAGACCCTGCCGATCTCGCCGATCAAGGCGCTACCAGCGCTATCGGTGCTGACCGCAGGTCCTGCCGCACCCAATCCCCAGGAACTGCTGTCGCGCTCGACCTTTTCAGATCTGGTGCAAAACGCCACCAAGTATTTCGATGTCATCCTGATCGATACGCCTGCCAGCAGCTGCGGCGCCGACGCGCAGATCATTGCATCACGCGCTGGCGCTGCAGTACTTGTCACGCGGCGCGACCAGACCCGGCTGCAGGAGACGGCGCAGTTTGTCGATCTGCTGGCACAAAGCGGGGTGGATATGGTTGGCGCCGTGATGAACGAGTACTAAAAGGCGTACCGCCTTGGGCAGCCTGCGCAAATACTTGCCGCAAGCCGCAGCTGACGCAGTTGCGGCCAGCGCTGCGAACAGCGCGGACAGCCCCAGTGCGCCCGCCCCGGCTGCGGCTGGCGCAGTGAAGGACCGTCTTGCCTTGTGGCTGTTGTATGCACCGGTGGTCGCGACGTCGATCTTCGGCAAATTCGCGGTACCGCCGTTTGGCAAGCTTGGCCTCGGTCTCGGTTTTCCGCTGGCGTTTACGGCACTGCTGATCGCTCTTTTCACAGGGCGTGTTGCCATCGATACCCGGCGCGCTGCCTACTACGCCTTGATGGCGGGTGTGATGCTGGCCATCGAGGTGGCGCGGGAAGAGCCGTTCTCCATGCTGTCGGTGGTCTTCATGATGACCGTCAACCTCACCTACGTACTGAACATCAGGGGCGGGTCGAACAATATCGATGACGCAATGCGCTTCTTCGCGCGCCTCGCACTCTTCATTGCGGTGTGCGGCATTGTGCAATTCTTTGCACAATTTCTGGTCGGCACGCGCAACGCTTTCCCGATCGAGAACCTGGCGCCCAAGAACTTCGTCATCAGCGGCTTTCACTATCTCAACCCGCTGTCCTTCGGCTCGACCACCTACAAGGCCAACGGCATCTTCATGCAGGAACCGTCATTCTTCTCCCAGCTCGTCGCGATCGGCCTGATCGTCGAGATGACGGTCTACAAGCGCATTGTGCCGATGCTTGTCATGGCGTTGGCCATGATGGTGTCGTATTCGGGCACCGGTCTCCTGATTCTCGCCGTGTGCGTGCCGGTGCTCCTGATCAGCAAACGGCGCCTCGATCTGCTTGCCATCATCTTGCTGACCCTGTTCTTTTGCGTCCTGTTCGCAGCGCCGCTGCGTCTTACGGTACTGATCGACCGCATCAGCGAATTCGGCAATCTGAATTCGAGCGCCTCGATGCGCTTCGTCAGCTGGGTGTTCCTGCTCGGCGACACCCTGTTCAACGATACCGCCCGCCTGTTGTTTGGCTACGGTCCGGGAAGCTTTCGTGACGTCGCGTTGCTGGTACCCTTCCCGGTCGCAGAAATGATGCATTCGAAAATGTTGATCGAATACGGTGTGCTTGGCTTTCTCGCCTACATCGGATTCATCTGCTACTGCATCTTTACATCGCCCGCGCCGCTACCGGTGAAACTTGCGGTGTTCGTGATGCATTTCATGGCCGGTGCCTATGCTGAACCGGTGGTCGGGGTGGCGCTCACGCTGGTGCTGCTGACACCGCGCGTCTTCGAGAAGAAAAAACGACTGGCCACGCGCTTTGTGCCACCCCTCAAGGCGCGCCCGTTGGGCCTGCGCCGCACGCTGGCGGCAACACCCGCCAGCACATCTGGCATTGCCCCCGCGGCAAGTCCTCTTGCGCGAGGCGCCTAGATGGCCTTCACCTCCCAGACGTTCTTGCTGTTCGTGCTCGCGGTCGTGCTCGCCTTCAACGGATCGCCCGTGCGCATCTGGCGCGAAGCCGTATTGAGCGTCGCCAGCGTCTCGTTCATCGCCAGCTTCGTCAGCAGTGCCATGCAACTGCTGCCGCTGATCGGATTTCTGGCACTTGGCTACCTCGCCACGCTTGCCGTCCGGCGCTGGCCGCAACGCTCGGTACTGGCCGGGCTGATCGCCGTCATCGTGGTGGTGTTTGCCATTCTCAAACGCTACACCTTCTTGCCGCCCGATCTCGAACTGCCCTACCTGTATTTAAGTGTCGGCTTGTCCTACATCCTGTTTCGCGTCCTGCAACTGGTGATCGATGGCGCAAGCCCATCGGATCAGCCGCAGCTCAGCCTGTTCGATTTTTTCAGCTACACCTGCAACTTTCTGACCTTCGTGTCGGGACCGATCGAGCGCTCCGAAGGCTTCGTCGAGAATCGGAATCACCAATTGCAG
This sequence comes from Gammaproteobacteria bacterium, assembly GCA_964657655.1. GTDB lineage: Bacteria > Pseudomonadota > Gammaproteobacteria > Burkholderiales > Burkholderiaceae_D > CAJCIC01. Next base: position 28,350 of record CAZZVZ010000001.1, read on the forward strand.
CGTCTTCTCAATGATGAGCTGGTGTTCCGCGCGCTGGCACGCATCGTCAAGGGGTATTTCAAGCTGGCGGTGGTCTCGGCACTGGCCCAGTACGCCTTCAATGCGGCAAGCACGCCCTTACTCAATAGCACCGATGCGCCAAGTCATGCGCGCCTGATCCTCGACTACGGCCTGTCGGTGACGACCTACACAATCTATCTGTACAGCAACTTCGCCGGCTACATGGATATCGTGATCGGCATCGGCTGGCTGCTGGGGCAGGATCTGCCGGAGAACTTCAACCATCCGTTCGCCGCGCGCAACCTGTTCGAGTTCTGGGCACGCTGGCACATGACGCTTTCGGAGTGGTTCAAGACCTACTTGTTCAATCCACTCGTAAAAATGTTTGCCGGCTCGGTCTCAAACCCCAAGGCCCTGCCCTATTTCGGTGTGCTGGCCTTCTTCATCAGCTTCTTCGTGATGGGCGTATGGCACGGCTCGACCCTGGTGTTCGTGATCTATGGTCTGGTCATGGGTGCAGGGGTCAGCATCAATAAACTCTGGCAGATCGCGATGACCAAGCGTCTTGGCAAGAAACCCTATCGCGCCCTGACCGAGCGCGCCCTCTACAGCAGCCTGGCACAAGGCCTGACCTTTGCATTCTTCGCCATGGCGGTCACTGCACTGTGGGTCAATTTCGAGCAGCTGCAGCTGATCTGCCAGCGCCTGGGTGCGCTCGGAGGCTTGGCGGTACTGTTGCTGACGACCCTTTCGGCGGCACTGGCCTTTGCGTTGTCGCGTGCGCTGTTGCGCCATCTTCCCGCGAGCGATGCCGTATGGCGCTGGATCAGCGCGCGTCCCTATCGTCATGTGGCAGTCGCCGCCCAGGTCCTGACGATCCTGATTGTTGCCTCGTTCTTTCACAAGGCGCCCGAATTTGTCTACAAGGCTTTCTAGATGCGCGTGCTCGTCCGACAGATCTTTTTCCTGATGATCTCGCTGCTCGCACTGTACGCATTGCTGCTGCTGGTGTCGCTGCCGTTTGGCAATGATCCGGGTCAGCACAACGCGATCGATTCCGGGCTGGCCGGCGCCAGCATCTACATGACCGAGCCAAAGTACGTGTTCCTCGACCGCGCAGTACTGCAGACCGACAAGCCACGCGTCATCCTGCTCGGCGCTTCCAACGTGCTGGTCGGCCTGAAGCCACGCGAGATGCAGCCGTTGATGCCTGCCACCGAGGTCGACAACATGTCGATTGGCGGGGCCAATATGACCGAGGTTTCACAGACCGTGGATCTGGCCCTGTCCCAGTTATCCAAGCAGAGCTGTGAGGAAACAACGTTCGTGATCGGCATGTGGTATGGCATGTTTGCAACCAACGAAGTGCGCTGGAACACGCCCGATCGTCACCGCGGCGATACTGATCTCGACATCGAGCGTTATCGCTACGGCTTCTACCGTCGCACCCGCGAAGGACCCAAGCCGGTCCTGCCGGAACACGATCTGGCGCTCGGTGTCACCCTGATTCATCCCTATCTGGTGATCGACAGCCTGTCGCGTCAGGCTGGCCACTGGATCAGTCTTCATACCGGTCACCGCGAACCAATGCGCAGCGAAGCTGAACGCAACGCCCTGGTGTTCTCCGATGCCGAGAAAAACATCGCCATGGACTACTGGCACGACCAGCTGCAAAGCAGCGGGCCGCTATCAGAAGAACAGTTCATGGTGCTGCAGGCCACGGTGCACAACATCGTAGCGCACGGTGCGCGTGTGGTGGTGCTAGACCTGCCGGTCCCCGAGTGGCACCAAAAACGCAGTCCCTATCTGCACAGCTACGCGGAACGGCGCCTCGCTCTGCTCGATGCCTGGCAGAACAATCCGGCGATCAGCTATATCGATATGACCGATATCAATTCAGACGCCGATTTCTCCGACGAGGTGCATCCAAAGCCGCGTGTCACCAAGGTCTGGGCCAAGCGGGTCGTCAACGCATTGCAAGACAGCAATACTGCAGGTGCGACCTCGCCCGATCGCATGCGCATTCCGGTCGCCGTGTCATGAACCAGTTCGATCTGCGATTTCATCACCTGGGGCTCGCGGTCAAGAAGCCCGATGCCGCATTTCTTTACCTGAGCGCGCTTGACTACGAGCCTGGTTACTCATGCTACGACCCACTGCAAGGCGTCAATCTCGCCATGCGTCACCACGCCAGCATGCCAGACGTGGAAGTCATCTGGCCTGGTGATGACCCCTCCCCGATCGACCGCATGCTCAAGCGTTCGGGCAGTCTCATCTACCACTTGTGCTACTGGTCGAGTGATGTGGAAGGCTCGATCAGAAAGATGGAAGCAGCAGGGCTTGAAATCCTGCCGCTTGGCCCCGCCAAGGAGGCGCTGCTGTTCAATGGTATTGAAGTTTCCTTCTTTAGCATCAGCGATGTTGGTGTCATCGAAATCATTCACGGAGCGCCTGCCGAGGTGACGCTGCGACAGGCAGCAACCGCACAGTCAGGCATTTAAGGAGTAAGCATGGAAGATCCAGTGATGGTCCGCCTGACCGAAGTTTTTCACGAGGTGTTCGACGATGAGGATCTGGTGCTCGATCCGGGTCTTAGTGCCGATGAAGTCGATGGTTGGGACAGCCTCGCGCACATCCGGCTGATCCTGTCGGTACAAAAAGCCTTCAACGTCAAGTTTTCGCCGATTGAAACCAGTCGCCTGGAAAACGTCGGACAACTGGCTGATCTGATCCGCCAAAAGCAGCTGGTGCATGAGTAACGACCTGTTCAGCAATCTGGCGTGGCTGCCGGCCGCCCCAGCTGACTTCGGGGCCGAGATCAAGGCCTTGCACGCAGCGCCTGCACCGATCGGCCAGCAGCTGCGACACCTTGCAGGCCACGCACTCGACGAAAACAAGCTATCACGACTCGCCAAGCTCATCGTCGCGCGAGGGACCGAAAGCAATGCGCTGGAGCCTCTGATTCCTTTTCGGCTTGGCATCGTCAGTCACGCGACCTCGCACTTTCTGGTGCCAGCACTGATTGCGACCGCAGCGCGCCACGGCTTCGCGCTGCAATGCATCGAAGCCGACTATGGCCAGGTGATGCAGCAGGCGCTTGCCGCCGACTCCGAGATCAACGCCGCCCGATGCGATGCCGTACTGCTCGCCATCGATCATCGCGGCCTGCCACTCGCAAGCGAGCCAGGCGATGCAACTGCAGCCGATAATGCCGTCGATCTGGCGCTCGTCGGGCGTGCACGAATAGTGGCCTTCCTTGTCGCAAGCGTCGCCGGGGTTCGCGATCGAGTCGTCGCACTCGACCTTGAAGCCCGCCGTCTTGTCGCCGCTCACCTTGCAGCCGTTCTTGCCTTTGCAGTTGCTCGCCATCACGAACTTGCCGCTGCGGCACACGATGGCGTTCTTCTTGTCGGGCAGGCCGCAGGCGTAGTCGTCTTCTTCGCGGCAGCCGTCACCCACGTTCGCGAAGCTGTTGTCGCACGTGACCTTCTTCGCCTCCATCGTGCAGGCGCGATC
>CAZZVZ010000002.1:0-25443 GCA_964657655.1 Gammaproteobacteria bacterium
TGTGTCGAGCTGCAAGGCAACGGCCTTTTGCCCGAGCGCCTCGACTTCAGCCACCACCGCGGTGGCCTGCTTTTGTTGGCTGTTGAAGGTCAGCACGACGTTGACCCCACGCTTTGCGAGCTGCAGGGCGGCGCTGCGCCCGAGACCACGGCTGCCGCCGGTAATCAGTGCGATTTTCTGTGTCATGTCAAAGATTCAGTTGTTCGGCCATGGCCGCGATGTAGACAGCGTATTGCAAAGTAAAAATAGGATAAATATCTGGCTTATCGATAGAATTATCAAAATAATTGAACAATAGGGCGTCATGAACCAGCTCGAGGCCATGCAGGTTTTCGTGCGCGTCGCACAGCTCTTGAGCTTCTCGCGCACCGCTGAATCGCTCGGCATGACCCGCTCGGCGGTGTCGATGGCCGTGCAGCGCCTGGAGGCATCGCTCGGCGCGCGCCTGCTGAACCGCACCACGCGTCAGGTCACCCTGACGCAGGACGGTGTCGGTTTTCTCTCTCGCGCCAGTGACCTGATCGCTCAAGCCGAGGAACTCAGCACCATGTTTCGCATGGACGCCGACCTGGCGGGACGCCTGCGCGTGGACATGTCGATCGGCATTGCCAAGTCGATCGTAATTCCGAATCTGCCCGAGTTCCTGGCACAGCACCCGGGCCTGGAGGTTGAGATCAGCAGTACCGACCGGCGCGTCGATCCGGTCCAGGAAGGGTTCGACCTGGTGGTGCGTACCGGCGAACTCGGCGATCTCAATCTGGTGGCGCAGCATATCGGCGTGATGCCACTGATGAACGTCGCGAGCAGGAGCTATGTCGCGCGTTACGGCATGCCCAGCCAGCTCGCCGACCTGGCCCACCATCAGCTGGTCCACTACGTCACCGTGCTTGGAACAAGAAGCACCGGCTTTGAAGTCGCACAGCCAAACGGCGGCGTCACGCGCATCAGCATGGCCGGTGCGGTGACGGTCAACAACTCCGAGGCCTATCTTGCGGCCTGCATTGCCGGTCTTGGCATCGTTCAGATCCCGATGGTGAGCGCCGAAGAACTGCTCGATGACGTACTGGTGGAGCTGTTACCGGCGCATCGTGCCCCGGCCATGCCGGTCTCGGTGGTGTATTCGAATCGTCGCTACCTGCCGCGCCGGGCACAGGTGTTCATGGTGTGGCTGAGTCAGCAACTGACCCAGACCGATTACATCTCCAAGTCACATGTATGACGCATGAACTTATCAGTCAGGAGGTCCGGGCAGAACGGGCGGCTGTGCCCGCGTGAACAATTGTCAATGCAGCTGGCTGGTGTACCAAAAAAAGCGACGAAGGCTCATTAGTGTGACTTTCGTCCTGTAGCGAAGACTACCTTCATTCATAATTTAGCCTAGTCAAAAACCCTAAGCCACCGCTTTTTCGGGACGGTATTAGGACATTAGAAAATTGACGCCCCGGGGAGGGGTTTGCCAATGGATGGTGATGTCCGCAGTTTTGTCCAGAAAAGCCGACCGGCACCGGTTCGCTCCGCCGTTCTGGGATTGACTGCACCGGTCACCATCGGCGTTCTCGATGTGCTCGCCCTGTGTATTTCGCTGGTGGCAGGTCACGCCTTCGTGCGCGCCATGGGGCGGCACACCGAGCCCCTGTCGATGCAGTGGGCCACAAGCTCTGCCTCGCTCACCTATTTGCTGGTCGGCTCGCTGCTCCTCATCAGCTTTGCGTTTCGCGGCCACTACAACATCCGGATCTCGATGTGGGAAGAGCTGCGCGTCATCTGGGGCGCGCTGATGCTGTATGCATGCTTCAACCTGGCGCTCAACTTCATGGTGCAGGCCGATCCTTCGCGGCTGCCGGTGGTCGGCATGTGGATGATGCTGGCCCTGCTGCTTCCCCTGGCCCGCATCGTGTCGCGTGCCTGGCTGCAGGCGGTGGGTCTGTGGACGCGCGGGGTTCTCATCATCGGCGACGGCGAATACGCGGCCGATGCCTACCGCACGCTCAAGTCCGAGCGTCACATGGGACTCGAGCCGCGCGCCTTCATGCGCACCGTGGCCGACAGCCCGATGGCACAGTCACTCGATATCGGTGAACTGACGGTCTATTCGCTGCAGGCGCGTCCTGAAGAACTGGCCCGGCGGCTGAACTGCCGCAGCGTGGTGATTGCCATGGAAGCGGTCAATTCGACCTTCCTTGCGCGCCTGACCAGCCGCCTTTTGCGCAACGGCTTTGAAGTAATGGTGATCCCCCCGGTCAAAGGCCTGCCAGTGCACGGCGTGGAAGCGCAGCACTTCTTCAATCAGGACATGCTGTTCTTGCGGGTCAGGAACAATCTGACCGGACCGATTTCGCGTTTCGTGAAACGCGCCTTCGATATCGTCGCCTCGAGCCTGTTTTTGATCGTGCTGGCACCAGTGTTCTTGTACTGCTACTGCCGCATCCGCCTGGAGGACGGCGGCAAGGCGCTTTATCGTCAGCAGCGTATCGGTCACAAAGGCAAACCGTTCGAACTGCTCAAGTTCCGCTCCATGGTCAATGACGCCGAGGAGATGCTGACGCAGTGGAAGTTCGATAATTCGAATCTCTATCTTGCCTACGTACGCAACAACTTCAAGCTGGCCGACGACCCACGTATCCTGAAGGTCGGCCGCTGGTTGCGCTACACCAGCATGGACGAGCTGCCGCAGTTGTGGAACGTGCTGCGCGGCGACATGAGTCTGATCGGACCACGCCCGCTGCTCGAGCGTGAAGTGCCGGACTACCTGTCGGAAGCGCTCTATTCCTACGGCCAGGTCAGACCCGGCCTGTCCGGCGTGTGGCAGGTGAGCGGTCGCAGCGGCACCACGTTCAAGGACCGCGCCCTGATGGACATGTGGTACGTGCGCAACTGGTCCTTGTGGGTCGACATCGTGATTCTGATCAAAACCATCCGCGTGGTGCTGCGCCGTACCGGCGCCTACTAGAGCATCCCGCCCGGCTGCCCCGGCCGGCGCTTTTCCTGAAGCCCTTTCTTCAGCACGACTGATTGGTGCTTGCGGCTTTGCCGCGCCTGCTCTCCAGCTTGTCGATCGTGATCGGCAGCCCATGGTTCGGCCGTGCAAGCCTTCAGCCTCCTTCCACAGCACCAGGTGCAGCGGCGTCATGCCCGGGCACTGGATCAACTGGTAACTCCATCGCAGCTCTTGGCCATTGAGGGTTCCCATGGCTTCTGGCGGCTTGGCTTTGGCTGATGCGCGATTGAATGGCAAAATCGCCCACCTCCTCGTCCTGGATAGTCCACGTGCCGTCATCGCCGCTGCCGCAGTACGTTGTCTTTGGGGAAGCGTTGACGGACATGATTCAGCAGCAGCCCGGGCTGTGGCACGCTGTGCCGGGTGGTTCGTGCTGGAATGTGGCCCGCGTCGGCGCACGTCTTGGCGTGGCCACAGGCTACGCGGGCGCCATCAGCCGCGACACATTCGGAGACGCTCTGGCGGCACAGACAGACGAGGCGGGACTCGATCTGCGCTTTTTGCAGCGCGTCGACCGGGCACCGCTCCTCGCGATGGTGGCCTCGAGCAATCCACCAAGCTACTTCTTCATCGGTGACAACAGCGCAGACCTCGCGTTTGATGCCAGCGCTTTGCCGGCGCACTGGCGCGAGGCGGTGCGCGTGGTGCATTTTGGCGGTATCAGTCTGGCGCGCCCGCCGCTCGCAGAACGACTGGTGAGCGAGGCACAGGCCGCAAAGACGGCTGGCCGTCAGATCGCGTTTGATCCAAATTTCAGGGAGCCGATGCGCTCGCCTCACTATCGCGCGGTGTTCACTGCGATGCTTGGCATGGCTGATCTGGTCAAGGTCTCAGAAGAAGATCTCGAACAACTCTACCCCGGGCAAAGCACCAATCAGGCGCTTGCCAGTCTTCGCGGCAGTGCTGCTTCTGCTCTGGTCTTGCTGACCAGCGGCAACGCCGGCATGACCCTGTTCGATGGCGAGCAGGCTGTTCAGCAAGATGCGGTGCCGGTGCAGGTGGTCGACACGGTTGGTTGTGGAGATGCCGTGATGGGTGCCTGGATTGCGGCCCGTCTTTCGGGATCGCCGTCTGCTCATGCCACCCACCTGGCGTTGGCGTCACAGGTGGCGGCGCTGGTGGCCAGTCGCGCCGGCGCCTACGCGCCTTCGATGGCGGAACTCGAGGTATTCAGGGCATCGATTTGAAGCCGCGTATCTCCCTAGTGCGCGCTGGCGAAATTTCCGTCAAAGTCCTCTTCGCTAAAACGCCATAACCTAGATACGAGGAGACAAGACATGAAGAACAAGCGCCGCGATTTCCTGAAAAGTACCGGAGGGGCTGCTGCTGCAATCGCCGGGGTCGCTGCATGGACCAGCGCCAGCGCATCGCGAGCTGCTCCAGAAAGCCCTCTGCACGCGCCAGGCGACGGTGACATGCCGCACGGCATGACGCTCCTTTCGATCGACAAGGGTGGCGAGGAGACGCTCGGCGTGAAAACCACTGCAGGCGTGATCGACGTCAAGGCAGCCGCCAGGAAATTTCATATGCAGGTGCCGCTCACGCTCGATCAGCTGCTGCAGACCGGCGGTGCCGGGGCCCTGGAGAAGCTGGTTGCTGCAGCACAAAAATCGCCTGGTGGCGTGATGCTCGATGAAAGCTCGATCACCTACGGACGGCTTTTCAAGAATCCCGGCAAGATCGTCTGCATCGGCCTGAACTACCGCGAGCATGCCAAGGAGGCTGGCGAGAAAGTGCCAGCCGTGCCGATCCTGTTCAACAAGTACAACAATACCCTGGCGCCCCATCAGGCAAGCATCAAGTTGCCCACTGCGGTTGCAACCAAGTTCGACTACGAAGTCGAATTGCTGGTCGTGATCGGCAAGCGCGCCGTGAACGTCAGCGAGGGCGACGCGCGCCGCTACGTCGCCGGCTATTGCACCTCGAACGATTTCAGTGCGCGCGACTTGCAGCTGGAGCTCGACGGCCATCAGTGGATGATCGGCAAGACACTCGACCACTTTGCCCCGATTGGTCCGTACTTCGTCTCAGCAGACCTGGTCGGCGACCCCAACGCACTCAATATTGAATGCCGTGTCAATGGTGAGACGCGCCAGCACTCCAATACCAGTCAACTGATCTTCAACGTCGACTATCTGGTGTCTTACGTGTCACGCTATTTCGCTCTGGAGCCAGGCGATCTGATCTTCACGGGAACGCCCCCAGGCGTCATTATCGGCATGCCTCCAGAAAAACAGGTCTGGTTGAAGGCCGGTGACCAAATTGCATGTTCGGTCGGAGCGCTGGGCGAACTGAAGTTCGGCCTTGCCTGATGCGTAACAGCTTCAGTCGTCACGCACACGGTGGCGAAGCGCTGCCGTGCTGCTGGCGGCGCAACGTCTCAAGCGGATGCGCCGTCGTACTTCTTGACGACGACCTGATCCGTGATGGGTGGCTCAAAGCAGCGTGCGTTGATGCCCATCCTGTCATCGGCAGGATCGATGGCGACGCTCTGCCAGTACATCACGCAGCCACAGTTGCCGCACCGAACGAAGCGCAATCCCTTGTCTCCCCAGGAATACTCCTCAGTCGCACCCGCCGCCGCTTCGACCCGGACCTCGAGTCTTGGGAAATAACACCACAGCACGCCGTAGCGCCTGCACACCGAGCAGTTGCAGTCGGTCAGATGATCGGGCAATCGCGGAACCGTGACATGTACCTGTTTGCAGTGGCAGCTTGCCGTTAGCATTTGCATCACTCCTTGCGTTCAGTGAACCAATCCTTGTTGCCCGACATTCGAGCAAACGAGATGCGATAAAACTCGAGCGATTCGGATCCAGCGCGCTACAGCATCTATGGCGCTCGGCGCGTCGCCCGGTCCTGCCGGGCTTGTTGATGTCGGCGTGCACAACGAGGAGCGCTCGTGGCGGAATTCTAGTCCCGCGGCTCTGGAGCGCCTGATACGAATCCGAGAGTAATCCGATACTGTTATGCACAGCCCTGCAGATTTTGGCAAAAAAATGCGCACCCAGGGATGTGTTTCGGGCGTTAGCTGAAACCACCGGTGCCGACGCCGATTGATTTTCGGCCGCCGGCGGGGCAGCATCTGTGCGCCAGGAGGCGTTTTACTGGCCGGCCTCGCGCCCCTGTTGTCTCGACGTCACACCTAACCCGCCCTGACCTGAAAAGCCCATGCGATTTCTCGTGATCATGTTGTTACTGAGCGCTTTCTCGAATTCGGCCGCAGCGGCCGACGAGGACCCGCTTTCTGCACTCTCGGTGCTTGAGGGCAACTGGAAAGTGAGTACCCAGCGCCAGCACACGACGTACAGCAAGGAGGGCTACGATGAGACCAAGATGCGCAACGACTGCTGGCGCAGCGGCGGTTTCTATGTCTGCCGCCAGACGGTCGATGGTGCCGAGCGATCGCTCACGGTATTTGCCTATGATCCAGACAAGAAGGTGTATCACACCTTCCCGATCGGCAAGAACGGCCTGACCGCAGATGCCGGCGCGCTGTTCATCAAGGGCAACGTCTGGACCTATCCATCAACCACCGATGACCACGGCACCAAGCTTTACGTGCGCACCGTCAATACCTTCACCTCGGAATCGCATTTTCACTTTCGCCAGGAGTACTCGTACGACGAGGAGCACTGGACGGCAACCGTGGATGGCGACCAGGAGCGGCTGCCTTAAGCCTCAGGTGCGATGCCTGCTTCAGCAAGCGCCTCGCTCAGGACGTCGGCTCAGCTTGGGTCGCGGGCAGATTGAAGGTTGCCTCGAGCAGCTCGATGAAGCTGCGCTCCTCGCGCAGGATGAAACGCTGTCGTTCAGCCCTCTCGAAATTGGCCCGACCGCGCGCATCGGCGCGCAGCCGCTTGCGGTACTGCTCGTAGTCGCAGAGGCTGGCGAAGCCGATCAGTGCCCAGGCGATATCGTTGCTGCCTTCGTGAGGCATGAAGTAGCCGAGCAGATGGCCACCGCATCGGGGAATGACATCGGCCCAGGCGCGCGCATAGTCTGCGAATGCAGCGCGCTGAAACGGGTCGATCTGGTAGCGGATCAGGCAGGTGATCATTGGCGGGCTCCGAAGTGCGCGCCAGATTTTCTGGCAGACGCGGGTTTGTCGAGAAGATGAATGCCCAGCGTAGGCAATCAGGGCGCACCATGCTTCGGCCCGCAGCGAACAGTAGGTTGCACCGGCCACGCTGAGCCAAACGGGGCTGTTGCGTGGGGCGCAAACAAGGGCAAATGTACCTAGCTGCCCAAGTTTCGAAGCCGGACGCTTCCTGCTATGTTCGACCAAATGCTGGAGGCCTCCTCTCCAGCGTCGAACGCCAACCAAGATCGCCGCGCGCATGCAAGCTGAATCGAAGGAACAACGCGCTGGAGCGAGAAGGCAGAGAATTCCGCCGGATGAGCGGCCCTCTGCACCTGCCAGCCGCCCCATTCTGGATGCTTTCCTGTTGACCACCCACGATCTGTGTCGTGATCAGGGGCTGCCGATGTACGCGGCCTACATCCTGGTCGATGAGTTCGATCAGCTGCATACCGACTACGGCAACAAGGTGACGGCCGAAGTCCTGGCGGCGGTGGGTGAAACGGTGGTGCGCCAGTGCCGCAGTTACGATCTTGCTGCCCAGTACGAAGACGACGCCTTCATGGTGGTGTTCGATCGCGTTGATCGCACGGTGATCGATTCCATTGTGTCGCGTTTTGCCTCGTCAATTTCTTCCTTCGACTGGCAGACCATGCGTCCAGGACTGCAGGTCAATGCCACGGTGGTGGCATCTGACCTGGCAGAAGATCTCTCGATCGAGAAAAAACTGGCAGAGCTCGAGCACCTGGCCGACGCCCGGCGCATGAAGGGTTCGCCCATCGAGGCTTCGCGCGCAGCGCAGGGCTAGCAGCCTGGCGACAATCCGCAACGCCAGCGCCGCTCGTGCTGTCGATCTGCGCGTCCTGCATGAAGGGAGTCTCCGGTGCATTCAGGTCGATTGGTCAAGACAGTGGAGGCTCCGCCCGACAGCCTGATCAGCAGCCTATACCCCGGTGCCAACCTGCTTGATGCTTATGCGACACGCCTGCTGCAAGGCGATCCGCGCGATGTGAGGCTGCTCGCGACGCGCCTCCTGACGCGTTCTCCGCGCTGGGTCAAACTGTTACTGCGTGTACGCGATTTGCTGGTTGCGTGCTTCGGTATCAAAACCTCGGCGTCGCTGTCGCGTCACGCTGCTGGCCGGCAAGATCACATCTCGTTCATGCGGGTGTATCAGACCTCGGAGACCGAAATGGTGCTGGGAGAAGACGACCGCCACCTCGATTTTCGGCTTTCTGTCATGGTGCGAGCCGCCGCTGGAGGTGACGCTTCATGCGAAGAAGTGGTGGCAACCACCGTGGTGCATTGCCACAATGCATTGGGTCGCATCTATCTCTGGCTCATCAGTCCTTTTCATCGCGTCATCGCACAAGACCTGTTGCGCCGGCTGCAGCAGGTCTAGGCGGTGGTGTGCGAGCCGTGCAGTACCCGCTCGGCGATGGCAAGGAAGTGATTCAGGTCAGGGGTCGCGATGCCTTGCACCTTGGCCCGGTCGTCCCACAGGCGCACTGCAATCGCCTGCGCTGAAAAGGGATCGAGCGCGAAGGCATGTGCCGCGTCGTCGTCCAGCGGGCCACCCTGCAGCACAAGGCTGCGTCTGGAATCCGGCGACAGGGTCTCGATGTAGGGGCCACGGCAGAGATAGCGTTTCGCCTCGACGTGCAGGCGGATGGGCTCGAGCACCGTCGCTGGAAAATCAGCCAGCAGCGGCAGCGCGCGGAACTGGTGTCGGTCATCAATACCGGCAAGACTTGGCGAACCTGCGAGGCCGGTGACCAGATGACCGATGTCATGCAGCAAGGCGGCGGTCACGAGTGCGTCGCTTGCAGCATCTTGCAGCGCCAGCCAGCCCGACTGCAGGGCGTGTTCCAGTTGCGTGACCGGTTCGCCGAAATAGGCGCGCGAGCCATGCAGCTGATACAGCTCTTCGATCTGGCGAACGCCAAACGGCATCTGCATCACACATCCCACGGCAGTGAATAGGTCTTGACCGTGCTAAAGCTTTTGGCAGCTTCGCGCACACCCTCTTTATATCCAAGACCTGAATCCTTGATTCCACCAAACGGTGTCAGCTCAAGACGATACCCGGGCACTTCCCAGACGTTGACCGAACCGACTTCGAGCTCGCAGACGAAGCGCGCGATGTCATCGAGCCGGTTGGTGCAGATCGATGACGACAAGCCGTAGGCGGTGCCGTTGCTGATCGCAATCGCCTCGTCGATCGAGGAGAACTCGATGATGGGTGATACCGGGCCGAAGGTTTCGAATTTCACCAGTGGCATGCTCGGGTCGACCTGATCGAGCACGGTGGGCGCAAATACTGCCCCAGCACGCGTGCCCCCGACCAGCAGTCGCGCACCCATGCGGCAGGCTTCGCTAACGCGCGTTTCGATGGCGCTGGCCGCTGCTGCATCGATGACGCTCCCCATTTCGGTCGCGTCACTGGCCGGATCGCCAAAACGCCATGCACGGGTTATGCCGACCAGCCGCTCGGTGAAGGCCTCGCGCACCTTGGCATGCACCAGGATGCGCTTGACTGCCGTGCAGCGTTGCCCCGAGTTCTTGTAGGAACCTTGTGCTGCGAGCAGTGCCGCACGATCCAGGTCGGCATCGTCCATCACGATGATCGGATCGTTGCCGCCCAGCTCGAGCACCACGCGGCGGTAACCAGCCTGGCGCGAGATCGCCTTGCCGATCTCGACGCCACCGGTGAAGGTGATCATGTCGACGTCTGGATGGTTCAGAAGTGCCGGGGCAATCTCGCACGGATCGCCGGTCACGATCTGCAGCATCTCGCGCGGCAGCCCGGCGGCGTACAGAATGTCGGCAAAGGCGAGCGCGGACAGTGGCACCTTCTCTGATGGCTTGAGCACCATGCGGTTGTTGCTGACGACCGACGGCACCACCTTGTGCGCCACCTGGTTGATCGGGTGATTGAAAGGCGTGATGGCCACGATCACGCCGCGCAGTGGATCGCGCTGCGTGTACACGCGGCGTTTTCGACCATTGGGCGTGATGTCGCACGAATAGATTTCACCATCGTCGTGCAGGGCTTCGCCAGCGCCGAACAGCAGCACATCTTCGACACGGCCCATCTCGTGCCGCGAATCCTTCATTGAAAGACCGGACTCGGCCGTGATCAGCTGCGCAAGCGTTTCTTTCTGGCAACGAACCAGTTCCGCTGCGCGGGTCAAGATGCCAGCGCGTTCTGCGCGCGTGAGCCGCGCACGGTATTGCCTGGCCACCCCGATGGCGCGCTCAATGTCCTGCACCGTGGCCTTGGGCACCGTGCCGAGCAGTTCTTCAGTATAGGGATTGAACACCTCGAGCTGGCGCGAACCAGAGGGCTGATGGCCATGAGAACCCGCGGGCAGCGCTTGCGGCGACACGTAGGGCGCCGCCGACGGGGGCGCAAGGGTGGCGTGCTCGCTCATCTGGCTTCCTGGCAATAGTTGAGTGCGACCGAAAAGACATCGAAGTTTCGCAGCTGTGCAGCACCCAGCCCACGGGCCTTGGCGCTGAAGATAAGCGGCACGGCAAGCTCGGTCGTTCCACCGTGCGAGCGCAATGGCATGGTCAGACCGCTCAGATCATGCTCGGCCCGTCGCGTACCGAGCACCACGTGCTTGGTGCTGACGACGACCAGGTCGCCGATCCGGTCGGGCGGCAGCTCGAATGCGTCTGCAGCGTCAGCACGCGTTCTAACCTGGTCGATACCCTCCGTCTTGCAAAGCAGTTCAGAAATCATCGATGCGTTGGCCTGTTGATGCAGATAGATGGTGGCAAATGAGCCGAGCGCGCCGTGGTGCACCACGTAGGGGTCGGTGATGGGCAGGATCACGCGACAGCAGTCGACGCCGAATGCACCATCAAGCAGGTCCTGCAGGTAGATGACGTCCGGCGTACCGTTGGCAAGCGTCTTGGCATTCATGCCGTGATCGGCGGTGACGGCGATGAGCGCGCCGAGTTCGGTCAGCTGGCCGAGGTAGCCGTCGAACATGGCGTAGAAACTGTTGGCCTCAGGCGTGCCGGGAGCGAACTTGTGTTGCACGTAGTCGGTGGTCGACAGGTACATCAGATCGATGTGGCGCGTCTCGAGCAGAGCGACACCGGCGGCGAATACGAATTCGGAAAGATCTGCGGAGTAGACCGATGGCAGTGGCCTGTCGACCAGCTCCAGTACGTTGTCAATACCGCCGTCAGTGAGGCTGGCGCGATCGGCAGCTTCTGCAGAAAAGCAGATGCCGGTCATGCCGTGCCCGAGGAGCCGCCGCAGCTTGTCTTTCGCGGTGATCACCGCGACGGCTGCTCCAGCGTTGGAAAAGGCGGCAAGAAGGGTCGGCACGCGCAGCCATTTTGGATCGTTCATCAGCACGGCAGCACCGGTCGCCGGCTCGAACAGATAATTGCCGCAGATGCCGTGAACCGCGGGCGACACACCGGTCACGATCGACAGATTGTTGGGATTGGTAAAACTCGGCATGGCGCCCTGTGCAACACGCGATTCCCCTTCCCTGAGTATCTTCGCCATGTGCGGCATCGAACCTGCCGCGACAGCCTCGGTAATGTAGTCGGGCTCGCACCCATCGAGGCAGATCACCACGATCGGCTGGCGCGGCCAGGCGTAGGCCCGTCCATTGACATCCACCTGGCTGGGTAATTCATGACCTTCACTCATTGTTGTTGTCCTTGTGTTGAATGGGTGCGCAGCCTGCCCGTCTCTGCATGTGCGGTAATTCGTTGTCGGGCCAGCGGTACGTCTTTTTGGCGCAGCGCCTGGACGATGCCGCGATGTTCGGCAATCGAAATCTCAAGGCTCTTTGGTGTGCGCAGTTTCTGACGCCGTGCCAGCACCAGATCGCGTACCAGGGCGCGATACATCAGCAGCATCTTCTCGTTGTGATGCATGCCGATGACGATTTCGTGGAAAACAAGATTGAGCTCGAAATAGCGGCGTGAGTCAGTCGTGATCACGGCACCCTGCATCGCATCGAGCACGGCGTCGAGCTGGGCGAGCGTGGCTTGCTGTTCGCTTGCATCGAGCAGCTCGAACGAGGCCAGCGCACTGGATTCGAGCAGGTTCCTGAGGGCGTAGATCTCATCGGCCTCGCGCGCCCCCACCTGGCGCACGAAGCTGCCACGGTTCTTGTACTGCACCAAAAGACCCTGCGCGGCCAGGGTGCCGAGCGCTGCTCTCAGCGGCCCGCGCGAAACGCCGTACTGGCGGGCCAGCTGCAACTCGTTGATGCGGTCACCCGGACTCAGGTCGCCGCGCACGATCAGCGCTTCGAGTTCGCCCGCCAGCACATCAGGCAAAGACGCGTCGCGCAGCACGCGCACCAGCTCCGCGCTGTCGCCGTCAGACCGCGGGCTGGTGTCAGACAGATCGTCTTTCGTCACGGATTTGTCACGCGGGCGGCGCATGCTTTGGGCGTCGGGCTCGAACTGTCGATTGTTGACACTTTGCATGTCCGCAGTGTCTCGCCCGATTGTGTCAGCCGTATTTCCGTGTCAGGCGAGTGGCGATTTTTTCTGGAGACATCTGTTCATGCCGAACAAGCCGATCATCTCGATTAACGATGTCACCAAGCATTTCGGATCGGCCCTTGCACTCAGGAGCATTTCGCTATCGTTTGAAGCAGGCGAGATGGTGGCGCTGATCGGAGCCTCGGGCTCGGGCAAGTCAACCCTGTTGCGTGTCCTCGCAGGCTTTATCGAAGCGGATCGAGGTAGCGGCGCAGTGCGCGTTGCCGATCATCTGGTCCAACACGACGGCCGCCGCTCGGCTCGGGTACGCGCTGCACGCCGCGAGATCGCCTTCGTGTTTCAGCAGTTCAACCTAGTCGGACGTCTTTCAGTGCTGAGCAACGTGCTGATCGGCGCGCTGGCACGGCTGCCCACGTGGCGCACCATGCTTGGCCTGTTTCCGTCTGACGTCAGACTCGAGGCGGCGCGTGCGCTGCAGCAGGTCGGCATCATCGATCACATCTACAAGCGCGCCTCTGATCTCTCGGGTGGTCAGCAGCAGCGCGTGGCCATCGCACGCGCCGTGATCCAGGGCGCACAGGTGGTGCTGGCTGACGAGCCGATCGCATCGCTCGACCCGGAGTCTTCTCGCAACGTGATGGAAATGCTGGCGCTGCTCAATCGCGACTACCGGCGCACCGTACTGGTGTCATTGCATCAGGTTGAATTCGCCCGCCGCTTTTGCCAGAGGACGGTCGCACTGCGCCAAGGCGAAGTGGTCTATGACGGGCCGTCCAGCGCCCTCACGGGTGCCATGCTGGCCGAGCTCTACGGCGGCGATGCTGCCGAACTCGGTCTTGATTTCGGCGAACCTACGGCAGCGCCTGCCGAGACAGCGCTGGTGCTCGCCGCAGTCTCGCCTGCCCAACAGCGCCAGGGGGCAAGGCTCGAGGAGCGTGCGGCAGCAGTCGCCGCTGGGTGAGTGAAACGCTTTTGAAATGCAGATCGTCAATTTTATTTTGGAGATGCAATGACCCGTGTGACCAAACTCCTCAGCACTGTTGCCCTGTCGCTGTTCCTAGCAGGTGCGGCACTCGCCGACGAACTCAACTTCGGAATCCTTTCTACCGACTCATCGAGCTCGCTGCGAGAACGCTGGCAGCCATTCCTGGACGACATGCAAAAGTCGACCGGTATCAAGATCAATCCCTTCTTCTCGCCCGACTATGCCGGCCTGATCGAGGGCATGCGTTTCAACAAGGTGCAGGTCGCCTGGCTTGGCAACAAGTCGGCCATGGAGGCGGTCGACCGCGCCAACGGCGAGATCTTCGCCCAGGTGCTGTTCGCCAACGGTGGCGCGGGCTACAAGTCGTACATCATCACCAACGTCGACAGTCCGATCAAGTCGCTCGACGACTTGCTGGCCAACAGCCACAACTACAGTTTCAGCATGGGAGATCCGAGTTCAACCTCGGGTTTCCTGGTGCCCAGCTATTACGTGTTCGCCTTGCACAATGTCGACTATAAGACCGCATTTCGCGTGGTGCGCAGTGCCAACCACGGCGCCAACCTGATGGCGGTGGTGAACAAGCAGGTCGATGCCGCGACCAACAACTCCGAAGAGCTCGACAAGCTCGAACAGAGCGATCCGCAGGCCTTTGCCAAGGTGCGCATTCTCTGGACTTCGCCCATCATTCCGTCGGATCCGTTCGTGTGGCGCAAGGATCTGTCGGCCCAGGACAAGACCAAGCTGCAGAACTTCATCGTCAACTACGGCAAGGATGAGCGCGAGAAGGCCATCATCAAGAACATCTACAACTACTCGGGATTTCGTGCCTCGACCAATGCCCAGCTGATTCCGATTCGCCAACTGGAACTGTTCAAGGACAAGCGAAAGATCCAAGACGACGCCAACCTGTCGGCCGAAGAAAAAACCAGGCAGGTGCATGACATCGACGTCAAGCTCGCCGACCTGGCAAGTTCGGTTGCCAAGACCAACTAGCAGGCGCACCTGTAATGGCGTCAATTCCGATAGAGGCCGCGGCTGGCAGCAAGCTGACTGAACTGCCCAGGCCGCCACGGCGCTCGGTCATCAACAGCCTCGCCTGGCTGCTCTTGGTGCTGGCACTCGCATGGGCCTGGCACGGCGCTGACATTAGACCGCTCGAACTGGTGCGCGACTCGTCCAACATGAGCGTGTTCGCGCGCGATTTTTTCCCGCCTGATTTCCACGACTGGCGCGTGTATCGCGATGAGATGCTGGTCACGTTCTATATCGCCATCTGGGGCACCGCCTTGTCGATCGTGTGCGCCGTTCCCTTCGGCCTGCTGTGTGCCTCCAACATCGTGCCGGTGTGGGTCTACCAGCCGGTACGGCGGGTGATGGATGCGTGTCGCGCCATCAACGAAATGGTGTTCGCGATGCTGTTCATCGTGGCGGTCGGACTTGGACCATTCGCCGGTGTTCTGGCGCTGTGGGTGCATACCACCGGCACACTCGCGAAGCTGTTCGCCGAGGCGGTCGAGGCCTGTGACGCGCGTCCCATCGAAGGCGTGCGCGCCACGGGCGCCTCGGCGCTCGAAGAGATTCTCTATGGTGTGATTCCCCAGGTCCTGCCACTTTGGATCTCCTATTCGCTGTACCGCTTCGAAGCCAATGTCCGCTCCGCCTCGGTGGTTGGCATGGTGGGCGCGGGCGGCATCGGCGTGGTGCTCTACGAAGTCATTTCGAGCTTCGAGTACGCCCACACCTCGGCGGTACTTCTGATTCTGATCGTGTCGGTGACCAGTATCGATATGGTGTCTGCGTGGATCAGGGGGAGGGTCCTTTGAACTGGCAATTCCACAATCCGGTGGCGGTTCACTTCGGGGTCGGCGCCGTCGACCGGCTCGCCACGCTGATCCCTGACGGTCCGGTTGCCCTGATCCTCTATCCGCAGGCCGACCGGCAGCTGCGGCAGCGCCTTGGTGCGATTCTCGGGCGCCGCCACGTCCACCTGATCGATGACGTGCCCAGCAATCCGACCCGACAGTGGTGCGAGCGGGAATACATGCGCATGCATGGCGCCGAGCAGCCACCGATCGCGGTCATCGCGCTGGGTGGCGGCAGCGTCATCGATGCAGGCAAGACACTTTGCGTGTGTACTGCATCAGGCTCGTTCGAGGAGGTCAAACAACATCTGCTAGGCGGCGGCCACGCCGGCATCCTGGGCAGCCTGCCGCTCTATGCGCTGCCGACCACCGCGGGCACCGGCAGCGAGGTGACGCCATGGGCCACGGTCTGGGATTTCGAGGCAGATGGCGGCCACGGCGCCAAGTATTCCCTGCATCTGCCTTCGAGCTTTGCGCAGGCGGCGGTGGTCGATCCAGGTCTGAGTCTCGGCCTGCCGGTCGAGGTCATGCGAAACAGTGCGCTCGATGCCTTGTCGCACTCGCTCGAGGCGATCTGGAACGTCAATGCCAACCCGGTGTCCGACCACTTTGCGCTGGCGGCCGCGCGCGGTGTGATCGAACACATCGAGGTGGCGTTTGCCAACCCCAAGGACCTGAAAGCACGCAGCGGTCTGTCACAGGCGGCGTTGCTGGCGGGCCTCGCCTTTAGCAACACCAAGACCGCGCTGGCGCATTCGCTGTCCTACCCGATGACGCTCACGCGCGGCATGCCGCATGGGCTCGCCTGTTCATTCACCCTGCCGATGGTCTGGAAAATGGCGCTCGGTCACGATGCGGAACGCGATCGCCTGCTGGGAGAAATATTTTTGACTCCAGCGGCGCTCGGGGCGGAGCGGCTCGAGCGCCTGCTGACACGCCTTGGAGTAGCCACTAACTTCGCCGATTACGGCGTCGGCGTGAGAGAGGCTGCAGAAATGCTGCGCGACGCTATGGAAGGGGTTCGCGGCAAGAATTTTATCGGCCGCCTTAACCCCGCAGTTGAGGTCGCCTGACGGCCGATTGACGACGTATACTGGCGCTCCCGTGATTCCTTCGGAGCAAGCGACTATGAGCGAAAGCGCAGCTGCACACGATCAGATGGAACGCGTCAGAGATGCTCACGAACGCCTCAAGGCGGTTCGGGTCGAGTACGAAACAGTGAGTGCGGCGGCAGGCGTTGCCGACGTCACGAGCGCTCCCTCCAAACGTGCCTTGCGCGAACGCTATGCGAAGGCGTTGGAAGAGTTTGTGCAGCAGTAGCTGCTATGGGGCCGCTTTGGCAAGCTCGGCGTGTTGCGCTGCCAGCTTGCCATCTATTTCTGCCACCTTGGCAAAGCTCGGTCGCGAGGTGATGCGCGTCACGTATTCGGTGATCACCGGGTTGTCCGGCAGCAGCTTGAACATGCTTCCCAGACGCAATCCGTTGCCCCATAAAAGATCAGCAGCCGAGAGGCGATCGCCAAGCAAGTAGGGCGACTTGCCGATCACGTCTGTGACATTGGCTAGCATCGATTCGAAATCTCCGTAGGGCGAGGAAACGCGCGGTGCCGGCTCGCGCTTGAGTGCGCGGTCCATCAGGCCAGGTTCGAAGCAGGCCGCGTAATACACCATCCAGCGCAGGTACGGTCCACGCAGCCGGCTGTCGAGTGCAGGTGCCAGCCCCATTTGCGGAAAGGCATCGGCCAGATAGATGAAGATCGCAACCTGTTCGGTGACCACTTCGCCGTGGTGCCTGATCGCGGGCACCTTGCCGAGCGGATTGACCGCCAGATACTCGGCCTGACGCTGCTCACCAATCTTCATATTGAGCACATGCAGCTGATAAGGCGCTGCCAGCTCTTCGAGAAACATCAGCGCGCACGAAGAGCGCGATTGTGGCGCGTGGTAGAGCGTTACAGTGTTGTCGGCTGGCATGGATGGCTCCTCATGGCGTGCTGGTGCGCCTCAGGTGGTTCAGCAGTGTCTGGTTGAAGGCATTGGTCTGATCGATGTTGGGCAGATGCCCGGCGTTTTCGATCAGTTCGAGAGCGGCACCTGGAATCTTCGCTGCCAGGGAGCGATTGGCATCGGGAAGTACGCCGTCATTGCTGCCCACCAGGAGCGTGACCGGCACCTTGATACGGTCAACGCGATCGATGAAGTCGAGCTTCTGGATGGCACGCGCGCAGCCCTTGAATCCGTCGAGAGAAGTGCCGCCGATGATGTCGCGAAACAGGCGCGCAATGTCGGCATGGGCATTGACGAAGGGCGCACCGAACCAGCGCTCGATGGTCGCTTGCGCCAGCGCGCTGGTACCCTCTTTTTGCGCCTGTTCGATGCGATCGTCCCACACCGATGCAACCACGCCTGGTGCATCTGCGCGGCCGGCACAAAGGCAGGCGCTCGAAAGGCGCGGGCCATGTGCGATGGCAAGGCCAAAGCCGCTCATGGCACCGAGCGACAGGCCGACGTAGTGGGCGCGTTCGATCTCTAGGCCGTCGAGCAGCGCAACCGTGTCGCCATACAGGTCCTCCATGGCATAGGGTGGTTTGCTGGCATCTGATGCGCCGTGACCGCGAGTGTCCGCGCAGATCACGTGAAAGCCGGACTGCGCCAGGAACTTGCCCTGTTCGTGCCACATGACTCCTGACGTCAGAATCGAGTGCGCCATGACGACCACGGGCGCGCCCTCGTCACCGTAGCTGGTATAGGCGATTCGTCCGGCAGGGCCTTGCGTGAACTGCTTTTGCGGCGTACTCAATGCGGCATCTCCTTGGTCGGCCTGCAGGATCCTGAAACGCGACTTTCGCCATCCCGCTGGGCGGTATTTTGCCTTGTTCGAGTGCGCCACGCCTGACGGCGGCCAGGGGCCAGACACAAGACCATCATAAATTGGGAGCAGGAAAGGTCGTCCACCTTGCTGCTTCCCGGTCAAGACTGCCATATCAACGTCACGGGGTCGATATGGCGATTCGTGAGCACGGCCTGAACGGGCGACAGGCCAGGACGGTGCGCCTTTGAAGATCGCCCTGATGAGCGACCTGCCGGGTGCAGGGCCGCTGCGCGACCTGGCCCAGTGGGCCGGTCACAACTGCCTTCCGGTCGCAAGCGCAGCGGGATTGCGCTCCATGCTGCGATCACAGACGATCGATCTGCTGGTGTTCTTCTGGCGACAGGGAGGCAGCGACTCACTCGAGATGCTGCGCGTCTATCGCGACTTCACGTCCTACCGCCTGCCCGCCATCGCCGTCGTCGCCGATGGCGATGCAGCTTCGCTGCAGGGCGCCTTTGCCTGCGGTGTGGATGACTGCCTGATCCTGCCATGCTCGGAAGCTGAAATCGTGGTGCGGCTCAACGTCACCCTGCGAAAAAATTATCCGCGCCAGTTTCTGCTCGAGCCGTATCGGGAGGGACCTTTCATTATCGATCCTCTCAAGCGCGAGGTCAGCCTGTTCGACGCACCTCTGGACCTGACACCAAGCGAATTTGGCAGCGCGCATTGCTTCTTTAGCAACCTCGGCAGGCCGCTCTCGCGCGAATATGTCAACGCCTACTGTGGCCGTCGCTACGCTGCTGGGTCAGCGCGCATCATCGATCAGCACGTGTGCAATCTGCGTCGCAAACTCAAGCTCGAATCGGTCGCGCCGTATTCGATCAAGTCGCTCTACAGCTTCGGATACCAGATGTGTCGTGCAGCACCGTTGGCACTCGCGCCCGCTGTACGAACGACACGTGAAGCCGGTTCAGATCAGCGCATGGCCGCCTGAATAAACGGCTATTTTCGAAGCCACGCCGCGCTCAGGATACGATCGATGCGCTTGCGCTCGTCCACGATCGAGCCGAGTCGGTTGAGCGCTGCAATCAGTGCATCAATGCGAAATGGATACATCAACAGCCATTCGCCTGGGTCCTTGGTGTCGGAGAGATACTTGCTCTCAACGCGCACGTTGAATTTGCCCTTGACCCAGGTATTGCCCTCGGCCTGTTCACGTGCGCTCGGCATGCTGAACAGGGCGTCTGGATCTTCCGAATCGACATCGACCTGCCAGCGTTGCTCGAGGCGAGCGCCGCCCAGCAGCAGAAGCGAGCGCAGAATCAGCTCGTCGTTGGGCGCAAAACCGAAGGTCTGGATGGTGTAGATCTGCACTACAGGCTCCTTAGAATGGCGCCGAGATCGCGCCGTGTCCTGATGAGCGCCTCCCGGTCCGTGCCGAAATCGGCGATATCAAGCAGCGTCAAAAGACGAAAGCGCACGTGATTGCGGTCAACAAAAGTCTTGGCCGAGATATGGACGTTGCTGACGGCGTCCTTCTGTACCAGCGTGCCGCGCGTGGACACATCGCCGCCATCGAGATCAATGAGACGCGAGAATCCGTCGATCGAGAGTGATGCCGCGAGATGCAGACGTGCTGCCTTGGCGCCCAACAAGCCATCGCGCTCCTGGCCGACCTTGGTCGCGAAGTGCGGCGTGAGCATGACAATGGCCTGGCGGAAATCAATCACGCACAGACCGACACCAGATGACTGAAGACCGTTGAACAGAGCGGCACAGCGTGCCGTCCAACGCGGAAATGAATCGACCCTGGCGGTCATGGTTGTCACGGCAAGCGAGTGGCGCCATGCTTTCGGCGTCTGACCAGCATCAGCAATGATCTGCGCAGCCTGTTGATCTGTTCGCTGATCATTGCCAGGTCGAGATCCACGTTGGCCTGAATCACCAGGAGACGTTCAGCGATGCGGCGTTCGCCAGCCGCCAGCTGAATGCTGGTAAGTCGCTTGGATGATGGATAGATCTGCTCGACGAACTTGGCCCGCTCGAGATTGGCGATGCTGCTGCTCATGACAGCGGCATCGAGATGAAGGCGCGCCATGACCTCTGTGACTTCGTGCTCGCCACCATCGTTGATATCGGTGACGATCAGCAGTTCAGAGAAGGTGAGACCGGCTTCGGCCAGGTACCTGCTGTACATGCGTCTGACCGCAAGCGTCGCCGCGTCGGTGGCAGCATCGGTGGAATCCGCGGAACTCATGCTGTGATGCGATTGATGTTGGATTGCATCGCATCAGAATAGGACTTGCCCTCAAGCGCGATTCATCCCATTTGATGAAGCTGTGCTGATCTTTTGTCCAGCTTGGCGCTCATCTAGCGCTGCTTCGTGTCGGCACAGACCGCTGCCAAGCTGCTGCGGCGCCTGATATGACGCCGCGCCTCCTCAAGCGCTGCCTGTTCGGCGGCTTCGCTGCATTCCTTCAGGCCGAAATGAATCACCGAGCCTTTTTTGCGAGACGCGTCTTGCTCGCAGGTCATGGTGATGGTGGCGCAGCCGAGCCAGCAGTCACCATGGCGCTTTGCAGTGGCCTGCACCAGATAGATGTCGATGCGCGCCACAATCATGACACGCACTCCAATCGGCGGGCGTCGCGCATCGCACTCACATGAACTCGCGCACAAAGTGAATCATGCGTTTGCTGACGTCGGCCAGCGCCATCTTGGCAATCTCGAGCTGCTGCAAGATGGCTTCTGGCTGGGCCGGTCTGCAAGACCGATTGGCCTCCTGGAAGTGGCTTGCAAGCTCCAGGTTGAGCTTCTGGATGCGTGCTTCGCGGTGGTCGTACTCGCCAAGCAGCAAACGCCACTGCTCAACCGTCGCCTTGTTCATGTTGCGTGATCTCCTTCGTCTTGCTGATCGATAGCAGTCGCTGTAGCGACCTGTCGCTTTTACTGCGAGCCTCAGTCTAGGTTTGCCAGGGGCGCCGTACACCGTATGCCGCTGCTGTTTTGGTGACCAAGTTGTGATGTTGCTTAACTGGGGAAAACGGCAATCGGACCAGAACTCGGGCGGTGCGACGAAGGAAAACCCGTTGGAAATTCCAGCGAATCCCGCCAACAACCTGCTGCATCGCGGGGCGGCAATACTGCTGCCTCGACGGCGGCCAACTTGCGGGGCGAGCCATCGCGCATGAAAGATCACCAGAACGATGCAATAAGGTCATCTGGCGCGCTTCGCGGTTGGGCAGACTGAATTTTTCAGTCTGTGGTGGAACATTCATGCGACGCGACCTCACAATTCTGGTTGGAGCAGGCGAGCGCATCGCGCTTGACCTCGTGATTGAAGGAGATCCGGATACAGCGCTCGCGATCCTTGACCGAGGCCGGAGGACCAGCGCGTCCGAGCACGTTCGCGGCATGGCCTTGGCGGTCTCGGGACGGGTTTCGGAAGCAGCAGAAGCGCTCGAGCGGTCCCTCAAGCTGATCGCTGCGGCCAACCCCGCGCAGTACTTCGATCTCGGCTGCTGGCGCTACGAGCTGCGTGACTATCACAGGGCGGCGCGCGCCTGGCATGCCTGTCTAGGCCTGCTTGCAGACGACAACCCAGATCTGTACGCGGATACAGCGCGGCTTCTCTACGCCATCGCCTGTTTCCAGCTCAGACAATTCGAGACCGCGCGCACTGAACTCGCACACCTTGGGCAGGATGTGGCGTACTTCATCGGTGGCGAGAGCTGGAGCAACACACGTCTTGCGAGCGAGCTGACGCAGCAATAAGCAGACATTTCATACGCTGTTGCCCGCCTTCGGCAACAGCGCATGCCGTTCCCAGTCGCGCGGCAGGTTCGAGGCGAGCGACACGAAGACTGCAGCGAACCCCGGATCGAACTGTGTGCCCGAGTGCGAGCGGATATAGTCGATGCAGCGCCATAGTGGCCAGGCCGGCTTGTAAGGTCGTTCGTTGTAGAGCGCGTCGAACACGTCGACCACCGCCACCAGACGCGCGATCTCGGGAATTTCGGCCGCGGCCAGCCCCGACGGATAACCGCTGCCATCCCAGCGCTCATGGTGAAACAGTGCAGCGTGAATGCAAAGGCGCCTGTCCTCGATACTGCAGACGCTGCCGTAGCGAATCACTCTGGCACCGAGTTCTGGGTGGGTTTGAATGGCGCGGCGCTGATGCTCGGACAGAGCGTTACGCTGATCAAGGAGATCGAGCGGCAGACTGCCCTTGCCGATGTCGTGGAACTGCGCGGCGAGGGCGGTGACCTTGCAGGTTTCCTCGCTAAGACCGCAGGCGCGTGCCAGCTCCATCGCGAGCCAGGCGGTACGTTGCGCGTGGGGATCAAATCCTGGGTGGTTGCGCGCCATGTGAAGGCTGACGCTGCCTGGTCTTGAAGAAGCATGCGCCTGGGCGCCATCTGAAGTGGTGTGGAGTTGCACGTCCCAACAGTAGATGAACGGGCGGCTGACGCTTCATTCCTTTTGCTGCCGCTTTTATGATTTTCCGCTACCGGGAGACCGCCCGCGACCCAGCGCCCTGGGCTCGTCGGAAACCCCAGCAAAAGAATTCCTTGACATTATTATCTTAAGATATATCATAAGATGTATCTTACGAACACATAGGAGATTTGAATGAGAGATTTTTTCATCCACATGATGGAACACCATCGTCGCGGCGAGCGCGCCGAGCGCCATTGCCATCCTGAAGGCCGCGGTGGCAGAGGCCGGCATCAGCATGGCGGCGACCGATTCGGACGTGGCGACCGCGGCGACGGCATGTTTCGCGGACGCCGTTTCTCGTCGGACGACCTGCAACTGCTGCTGCTGGCCCGTCTGAAGGAAGGCCAGAGTCATGGCTACGAGCTGATCAAGGCCCTGTCGGACATGAGCGAGGGCGTCTACAGTCCGAGCCCAGGCATGGTGTATCCCGCGCTGACTTATCTGGAGGAACTGGGCTATGCAGAGGTCACGCTCAACGGCAACAAGAAGCTCTATACCCTCTCCGAGGCGGGCAAAGCCTTCCTCGAAAAATCGCAGGGGCGGGTCGACGAATTGATTGCCATGCTGGGCTTCATGGCCAAGCGCGCCCGTGCCATGCGCGAGACCGAAGACGATGACGATCTTGATCGTGATGCCCCGCTGATGGAAGCGCGTCGCCTGCTGAAAGAGGCGCTGCGTGCGAGCGCTGGTTCAGAACCGGGCGAGCGTGCCCGGGTCGCTGAAATCCTCAAGCGTGCGGCCGATGAAATCAGGGCGTTGCGCAAGCACAACCGCTAACTGAAAAGAAGCACGGGAGCGGGTGCGATCGATGATGCTCGCACTCGCATCCACGTGCCGGCCGTCTCATGCCTGATCCGCCCACTGTGCCGCGGTCTCGGCTGCAAAGTCGGCATAGCTGCGCGGCGCGTGGCCAAGCAGCTTCTGGAATGCAGCGAGCTCGGCCGGCGTCGCGATGAATCCGCGCTCGAGATAGCCCTGGAACATCATGCGCAGATCGAATGCCGACCAGGTCGGCATGCGCTGCGACATCTGCTGTTCGAACCCGTCCATGTCATGACCGGTGTAGCGCACTTCGCGCTTGAGTAGCGCAGTCCAGATCCTGGCCGCACCCGGGCCACTCACTGCACCTGGACCGTTCAGGTCGTAGCTTTTGCCCAGATGACCATCTTCGGTGAGCACAATGGCTGCCGCCTCTGCGATATCGCGCACGTCAACTGCACTGACGCCGGCGTCACCCAGTGGCATCGGGTACATGCCTGCCTTGATCAGCACGTCCTTCAAGGTCGTGTCGTTTTGCATGAAATAGTTTGGACGCAAAATGGTATAGGGCAGATTGAAAGTCTTGAGCATGTCTTCAACGGCCGCCTTCGATGCGAAATGCGGCACGTCTTTGAAGGCATCCGCCTTGTAGACTGAGTGGTACACCACCTGCTTGACCCCGGCACGGTGGGCCAGATCAACTGCGATCAGTGCCTGGGTCAATTCATCGGGCGTCACGGCGTTGAGCAGATAAAGCTTGTCGACACCGTCAAGAGCTTTGCGGACCGAGGGCGGATCAAGCAGGTCGCCTTGCACCACTTCGGCGCCTTGTGCGTCCGATGGGTCGGGTTTACGAACCAGCAGGCGCAGCTGTGCTTTCTTCTTCTGCAGTTCGCTGACCACTGCAGAGCCAACGTTGCCCTTACCGCCAATAACGAGAGTTTTCATGGGAACACCTTGTTGGTTAGTCACTCAGTGTTCGACTGCCCAGGGCCACATAGTTCGACGCGCAGTATGGACACACTGTTCATCTGGTGAGACAGTGCGCAGATGCTCGATCTGAATGACCTGAGGGTTTTCGAAAAAGTGGCTGCCCTGAAGGGATTCTCGGCGGCGGCCCGTGTGCTGGGCCTGCCAAAGTCGAGCGTCAGCCGTTCGGTGGCAAGGCTCGAGCAGGAGCTCGGCACGCGGCTGCTCCAGCGGACCACGCGCGAAGTGGTGCTGACCGAGTCGGGTCACGTCCTGCAGCGGCGCTGTGTCGATCTGTTGAGCCAGATCAGTGCGGCGCTCGATGCTGTCGGCAATTTCGGCACTTCACCACGCGGGCGTCTTTCGATTGGCGCTGGCATCGGTTTTGGCATCAATGTCCTGTCCGAACTCCTGCCGCGTTTTCTGGAACGCTATCCGGAGGTATCGGTCAGTGTGGATCTCAGCAGCCGCAGCACTGATCTGGTGGCGCAGAGCGTCGACGTCGCGATCCGCATGGGACCGATGCCTGATTCCAATATCGTGGCCAAGCGGCTCGGCCGGCTTCAGCGCGTGCTATGCGCGTCAAAGCCCTATCTGAAACGGCGCGGTCTGCCCGGATCAATCGATGACCTCGCAAGCCACGACCAGATCGAGATGGCCGCGCCCGATGGCCGCGCGCGACTTTGGACCTTTCAGCAGCCGGGCAAGAAAACGCGTCACTTCGAGACCACGCCTCGTATCGTCGTCAATGACCCGTTGACCATCTACCGCCTGGTGGCAAATGGCGCTGGCATCGGGTGCCTGTCACGCTATCTGTGCGAAGCTGATCTCGCAGCAGGCCGCATGGTGCATCTGCTGGAACACTGGCAGGTGCCGCCAATCGACGTCAGCGTGGTGTTTCCGAGTCACCGCGAACTGTCGCCCACGGTGCGCGCCTTCGTTGACTTCATGCGCGATGCATCGGTGCCCGGCATTCCCTGGCTTGAG
>CAZZVZ010000003.1:0-24341 GCA_964657655.1 Gammaproteobacteria bacterium
CGGTGAGACCTACCTGCTGCACTATGCGCTGCCGCAGTTCTTCTTTCATGTCACCACCGCCTATGCGATCCTGCGCCACAACGGCGCACCGCTCGGCAAGGTCGATTTCATGGGCAAATACTAGCGCTCACGCTGGCCGATCAGACCGATGGGACGCACCCGGCTTGAGGCATTTAGCGACGGCGTGATCGCCGTCATCATCACCATCATGGTGCTGGAACTGAAGGAACCTGCAAGTGAAGGTTTCGACGCCTTCAGGGGCCTCTGGCCGGTGCTGCTGATTTACGTCCTGAGTTTCACCAATGTCGGCATCTACTGGAACAACCATCATCACCTGATGCAGCTGGTGCCCAAGGTCAACGGCACCATCCTGTGGGCCAACCTGCACCTGCTGTTCTGGCTGTCGCTGGTGCCGTTTGGCACCGCCTGGATCGGCTCCCACCCTGCGGCCAGCGCACCCACCACGGTCTACGCGGTGATCCTGTTGGCCGCGTCGCTCGCCTACTGGCTGCTGCAAAGCGCCGTGATCCGCTTCCAGGGATCCGAATCGCTCATGGCCCACGCAATTGGCAGCGACTTCAAGGGCAAGCTGTCAAGCACCATCTACCTGATCGCGATCACGCTGAGCTTCTTCTCGCCGCATGGTGCGCAGGGCCTGCTGGTGCTGGTTGCACTGCTGTGGCTGATCCCCGACAGGCGCGTGGAGCGCGTGATCGGCGACCTGCCACCAGCCGAATCAGAATGATCCACTGCGAGGATGAACATGATTGCAATCAGCTGGGACGAACTGCAGCAGCATGATGCTGATACGATTTCCCGGGTGGTGATCGAAGGTTATCTGACCGTGGCCGAGCTCGCGCCCGCGCACCGGAATTTCCTTCTGACACCAGATCCGGCATGTTGTCTCGGCTGTATCCCACGCATCAGTGAAACCTGCATGCAAGTCTCGATGCTCGAGCCGATAGCCATGACAGAGCGACTGGTACGCGTCCAAGGTCAGCTGCAGCGCGCGGCAGCCGAGCAGCACGGCTGGCGCTTCATGTTGTCGGACGCCAGGCTGTGCGAGGAGCAGCCGGTCGATTTGGACCAGCGCAGCGAAGCGCCAGACGCCGACGTCAGAAACGCCAGCGCAGAGCCGAGCGCTCCGGCGCGTCGGCGCTTTCTTGCGGCAGGCGCCTTCCTCGGACTCGCCGCTTGCGCAGAACAACCCCCGAAAGCCGTTGCCGCCATGTCGCCGGTGCAGATCCTTGAGACCTATCCGGCAGTCGACATGCACAGCCATGCCGGACGGCTGATTCCAACCCGCGACGAGAAGAATCCTGCCAGGGCCGATGACCGACCACTCGAATCGCTGGTTGGTCCCATGCGCCAGGGCCGGCTTTCGGTGGTTTGCCTGGCCGTCGTGGCCGATACGCCCGTGACCCGCAGCGTGGGCGGTCACATCGAAGCGCAGCGCGACCCGCAGCCAGGCGAGCTCTATGCCTGGGCCAATATGGCGTTTGATCGCGCCCACCGGCTGTGCGACAGCCAGGGGATCGTGATCGTCACCGATCAGCGTTCGATGCAGCAGGCGGGGGTCGATGACCCGCACGCGGTGATCGCATCCGAAGGTGCAGACTTCCTGGAAGGCCAGATCGACCGTGTCAACGAGTTCTACCAGCAAAAGACCCTGCGCCAGCTGCAGCTTGTGCACTACCGCGTCAACGAGCTGGGCGATATCCAGACCGCCCCCGCGCAACACGGCGGCCTGACCGATTTCGGCGCACAGGTGATCAAGCGCTGCAACGACCTCGGTATTGTGGTTGATGTGGCGCATGGCCCCTACGACCTGGTAAAACGCGCCGTGTCGGTGACCTCCCGGCCCCTTTTGCTGTCGCACACTGCCCTGTCGGATAACCCGGGACCGCGCAGCCGGCTGATTTCGCGCGAGCATGCCTTGCTGATTGCCGAAACCAAGGGCGTCATCGGCGTCTGGCCCTCGAGCTCGCAGTTCGCCGATCTGCACGCCATGGCCCAGGGCATGGCCCGCATGGTTGATGTGGTCGGCGTCGCACATGTCGGGCTGGGCAGCGACCAGCTCGGGCTCCTGGTGCCGTCTGTTCTAAAGACTTATGCCGACTTGCCCCTGCTGGCGCAGGCCATGCAGCAGGTGGGCTTCAATTCCGAGGAAGTCGGCAAGATCCTGGGCGGCAATTACCTGCGCGTGTTCAAGGCCTCGGTCGGCCAGCTGTTCGATTGAAGCCGTGCCGGTTACGGGCCATAATGGACCGTAACAGCGCCGCCATGTCCGGCGCACCCCTACGGAGACTCCATCATGCTCAAAACCGTACCTGCAGGCGACCCGACCACCAAGTATTCCGCCGAAGAATGGCAGACCCGTGTCGACCTCGCGGCAGCCTACCGGCTGGTTGCCCTGTTCAAGTGGGACGACCTGGTGTTTACCCATATCACCGCGCGTCTGCCCGGCAGCCACGATCATTTCCTGATCAATCCGTACGGCATGATGTTCGAAGAGATCACTGCATCGAGCCTGGTCAAGATCGACATGCAGGGCAACAAGGTGGAGGACTCGCCCTGGCCGGTCAACCCTGCCGGTTTCACGATCCACAGTGCGGTACACGCGGCGCGCCACGATATCTCGTGCGTCATGCATACCCACACCCTGAACGGTGTCGCCGTGTCCGCGCAAAAGGGCGGCCTGCTGCCGATTTCGCAGCAGTCGATCTTCGTGCTCGGAAGTCTCGGTTATCACGACTACGAAGGTGTCGCGCTGCGTGACGACGAGAAGCCGCGCCTGGTGGCAGACCTTGGCAGCAAGAATTTCCTGATGCTGCGCAATCACGGCCTCCTGACGGTCGGACGCAGTACCGCCGAGGCCTTCCAGGCGATGTACCTGTTCGAAACGTCGTGCGCCATCCAGGTACGTGCCCAGGTCGGTGGCGAACTGATTCCGGTGCCTCAGGGCATTATCGATACGGCACGCGAGCAGGCCCGCGTGGCGACCACGGGACAAGGCGCCAATCTGATCTGGCCCGGCCTGTTGCGCCGGCTCGATCGTGCCGACCCGTCGTACCGGACCTGATCCAGCAACAGCAACCACCGGGCGTGCGCGATGCAAACAACGTGGGCGTCTGGTGTCAGCAGCCTTGATCTGGTTCGGAGCATGCCAACTGAACCGAGGCGTGGTTGAGCTATTCCGATGCGAAAGCCATCAACCAGCGCTTTCGTCTCGCGCTGCAAAGCGCGCGCATGGTGGTGTTCGAGTGGGACATCCAGGCCGACGACATCCATCTCGATGGTCAGGGTCTCGGACCCAAGGGCACACTGTTTCGCGATGACCTGACGTCATCGAAGTCGGTGGTGCGCCTGGTGCATCCGGCAGACCTCAAGATGCTGCGCGATGAGACCATTGCGGCACTCAAGGATCGCAGCGAGGAAAAGGTCACGCTGCGAGCGGCGCAGGCGCGTTTTGACGATGGCGCAGGTGGCTGGCTGTGGGTCGAGATCCTGGCTCGCATCGTGGCGCGCGATGCCAGCGGCCGGGCCATCCGCATGATCGGCACACTGAGCGACATCACCGCGCGGCGCCAGACGCAACACCAGATCGAGCACTTGCGCGACGCCTACTCGGCGTTGAGCGCCACCAGCCAGGCGATCGTGCGCAGCAAGGACGAGACGCAGCTGTTCGAGGAGATCTGCCGCGTGGCGGTGCGCTGGGGTGGCTTTCGCATGGCCGTCATCGGCATGCTCGATGACGAGCGCAACGTGGTCCCGGTGGCAGCGCACGGGGAGTCGCTTGGCTACCTCGAGGAAACGCGCTTTTCGGCAGACGCGAGCAGACCCGAGGGGCGCGGCCCGTCGGGTACTGCCATCAACACCTGCCAGCCATCGATCTGGAACCAATTCATCCAGCATGACGACGCAGCCCCCTGGACTGCATCGGCGCAGCGCTTTGGTTTCGAATCGGTCGGGGCCTTTCCAATTTTCAGGGAGGGTGCCTGCTGCGGCGTGCTGGGCCTGTTCTCTTCGGAGCCGGAATACTTCGATCAAGCATATGTCGACCTGGTCAAGGAAATGTGCAGCGACATCTCCTTTGCCATCGACAACTTCGATCACGACCGCGAGCGACGCCGCGTGGAACGCGCCTTGACGCGTAGCGAAGCCCAGCAGCGCGCCATCATGGACGCGGCCCTCGACGGCATCATTTCGCTCGACCCTGACGGCATGATTTTGCGTCTTAATCCTGCCGCAGAACACACCTTCGGCCTGTTGGCGCGGCGCGTCATCGGCAAGCCGTTTGTAGACGTGCTGGTGCCGCATCGCATGCGGCGCGAGTACAGCGAACGCCTGGCTGCGGTGCAGCGTGAACCAGGACGCGCCAGTCACCGCAGCCGCGCCATTTTGCTGCGACACGACGGCAGCGAGTTTCGCGCCGAGATTGCACTGACCTCGACCCAGCTGGCCGACGGCACCAGTTCCGGCGCGGTGTCGACCCTGCATGTGCGCGACATCTCCGACGTGGTGCGCCACGAACAGCTGCTGCAGGACAATGCACTTCGCTACCGCGAACTGGTCGAGCGTTCGCCAGAGCCCGTGCTGGTGCACCGCGCCGGGGTGCTGCTGCTGGTCAATGCGGCCTGCATGAAACTGTTCGGGGCAAGCAGCGAAGAGCAGTTGCTGTCGCGCACCGCCGCGCAGTTGATCAGGCCCGATCACCTGCAGGGTTTCTACGCCATGACCGAGCGCAGCGGGAATCTCTTGAAGTCAGACGGCGCGTTCCTCGAACAGGTATGGCTGGCGCTCGACGGCAGCGAACGGACCGTCGAAGTCGCCGGCAGTGTGCTGGAATACGCCGGCAGCCCGGCGGTCCAGGTGGTGCTGCGCGACGTCACCGAGCGTAAACGTGCCGAGGCACTGCAGTCGGCCCAGAACCATGTGCTGAGCCTGATCGCGCAGGGCGGTGAACTGCTGCACATCATGCAGACCCTCACCAGCCATATCGAAGCGCACGCACCGCGCTGCCGCTGCTGCGTCATGCTGCTCGATCCGGAAGATACCCAGATGCTGTCGCAGTTCACGGGACCGAGTTTCAGCGACGATTTCAAGAGGGCCTTTGCGCGTACCCCGCTGTCGGCCGATTCGGGGATCTGCGGTGTCGCGGCCTACCGCTGCGAGCCGGTCATCGTGCGCGACGTCGCGAGCCATCATCTGACGCGTGACCTGCGCGAACTCGCAGACAAGGAAGGCATTGGCGGCGCTGCATCCTGGCCGGTGATGGGCAGCAAAGGTCAGCTGCTCGGAACACTGGGTCTTTACTACAACGAGCCAAGTACGCCGACCTCCGACGAACTGGCGCTGGTTGCGATCTGCTCGGATCTGGCTGGCATCGCCATCGAGAGTCGCCTGGCCGAGGAGCGCATCCGCTTCCTCGCGCATTACGATGAGCTGACCGGCCTGCCCAACCGCTTTTTGTTCAACCAGATGCTCGAAGCAGCCCTGGCGCGTGCCCGGCGCCGCAGCGGCAAGCTGGCGTGCTTCTTCCTCGACCTGGACCGCTTCAAGAATATCAACGACACCTTTGGCCATGCGGTCGGCGATCAGGTGCTGCACGAGATCGCCGGACGGTTTCGCGATGCGGTGCGCGCCACCGACCAGCTGGCACGCATGGGGGGCGACGAATTCTTTTTCCTGATCGACGAGATCGAGGGGCCCGAATCGCTCACCGAGGTGACGCGGCGCGTGCTGGAGGAAGCAGCGCGGCCGTTTTTCGTCGGCGCCGAGGAGTGCCAGCTGTCGGCCAGTATCGGTGTCTCGGTCTTTCCAGATGACGGGCAGGACGCTGCCACGCTGCTGAAGAACTCTGACATCGCCATGTATCGCGCCAAGGCGCTCGGCAAGAACAACTTCCAGTTCTACTCGGCCAGCAACAACACACATACCGTGGCGCGTCTGGCGCTCGAGTCGCGCCTTAGACGGGCCATCGAGAATCACGAGTTCGTGCTCCACTACCAGCCGCGCGTACGTCTGGCCGATGGCAGCGTGACCGGTGTCGAGGCACTAGTGCGCTGGCAGCACCCGGAGCGCGGGCTGGTGAGTCCGCTGGAATTCATCCCGATTGCAGAAGAGACCGGCTTGATTGCCGAACTCGGTCAACAGATCCTGTCGATGGCGATCGGTGATGCACGCCGCCTCAGAGATCTCGAGCAGGGCGACATCAGGATTGCCGTCAATCTGTCGGCCCGCCAGCTCGATCATCCCTCGCTGGTGGCCGACATCACGGCACTGCTCGCCTTGCATCAGGTCGATGCGCGCCAGATCGAGCTCGAGATTACCGAAACCACCCTGATCCATCATCCCGAACACGCGGCGCGCGTCATCAGCGAGTTGCACAACATGGGGCTCGGCGTGGCGCTGGACGACTTCGGGACCGGCTTTTCGTCGCTCACCTACTTGAAGCGCTTTCCACTCGAGGCGGTCAAGATCGACCGTTCGTTCATCACCGAGCTGCCGCGTGACGTCAACGACCTGGCGATTGCCGAGGCCATCATTGCCATGGCGCATGCCCTCGGGCTCAAGGTGGTGGCCGAAGGGGTCGAAACCGAAGAACAGATGAACAGCCTGATGCGGCTCGGATGCGACGAGTACCAGGGCTTCCTGTACAGCCCTGCGGTGCAGTTCGAACGCCTGCTCGAGGTGCTGCTGGGCAGCGTCTCGAGTGTGGCTTAGCCGCCGCTGGCCGGCGCTGCTGCAGGCTGCATCTTCTTGAGCGCATCGAGCGTGTTGGCGACGTGCTTGTCCGGATTGAGGCTGGTGTACTGGTAGATCACCTTGCCGTCCGGTGCGATCACGTAGGAAACACGATTCGCATAGTCCGGCGCCAGCCAGATGGTGGCGTCGTAAGCTTTCATGATGCTCTGGTCTTCGTCGGCGGCCACGGCGAATTTGCTGCGGCACTCACTCACCGAGAACTTGTTCAAGGTATCGATATCGTCATGCGAGACACCGATCACGGTCGCGCCGAGCGCCTTGTACTGGTCCACCGCATCAGCGAAATCGTGCGCCTCGATGGTGCAGCCGTAGGAAAATGCGGCTGGATAAAAGTACAACACCACGGGACCCTTTTTCAGGGCATCGGCCAGCGAAAATGTAAACACCTGGCCGCCCAGCGACGCTTTGGCTGTAAAGTTTGGAGCAGCCGTACCCACGTCGAGCGCGGCAAGCGCAGCATGCGATGCAAAGGCAGCGGTCAGCGCACAAAAAACATTCAAAAAGCGAGTTCGCAGCATGATGGGTTTATCCTTTATCGGTTACACGAGTGCCCGCGCGGTCGTGCCGCACAGTGCCAGACTTTTTGTTCCCTCGGGGTCTGCAATCCATGAATCATAGTCCGCTCAGACAAGTTTTGCCCAACTGGTCAAAGCGCATGGCGCAATCGGCCGTGCTGCTGATGGTGGCGGTGCTGTCCGGCTGCGCCTATCTTCCCGAGAATGTCGAGCGCCACGCCTCGGCGGCAATCGATCCGGCAACGCCTAGCGCACTCAACAAGATTGCCACCGATTCTTCGCCTGGCGACGAACTGACCGGCTTTCGCCTGATGCCGATCGGCTCCTACGCGCTCGATACCCGGGTTCAGCTGGCGCAGCGCGCGGAAAAAACGCTCGACGTGCAGTATTACCTGATGTCGGACGATCCGACCGGGCGCTACCTGATCCGGGCGCTGCGCGACGCGGCGCTGCGTGGCGTGCGCGTGCGCATCCTGCTCGACGATCTGTACCTGGGCGGGGAGGATGACCTGATGCTCGGGCTGGCTGCCACACCCAACGTCGAGATCCGTCTGTTCAATCCTTTCCCGGGCGGTCGCGGCGGATTCCTGTCGCGCTTCATTGCATCGCCCCAGGACATCGGCCGGCTCGATCACCGCATGCACAACAAGCTGTTCGTGGCCGACAACGCCATGGCGGTGGCCGGTGGACGCAACATTGCCGACGAGTACTTCCAGCGCAGCGCCTCGGAGAACTTTGTCGATCTCGACCTGTTCGTGACCGGCGCCGTGGTGACCCAGCTGTCCGACATCTTCGACCAGTACTGGAACAGCAATTTCGTCTATCCGCTGCAGTCCATCGCGCATTCGAACAAGTCGCGTGCCGAGCTGGTGACCGCCTTCAAGAAGTCGATGAGCCCGGAGAATGCGCCCGAACCGGAACCGCTGCCACCCAACGATCAGCTCGGCTACGGACCGCTGCGCGACGATCTGGAGCGCGGCCGGCTCGGTCTCATCTGGGGCATTGCCTTCGCCTATGCCGACGTGCCGGCCAAGATCATCGCCCACCAGGACACAGGTCTTGACGACACGGTGCAGTACAACCTGATCCAGCTGATGACCGACGCCAAGACCGAGGTGCTGATCTCGTCGCCCTACATGATCCCGGGCAAGGCCGGCATGGCGATGATGGAAAGCGACCGCAAGCGCGGCGTCCGGGTGCGTGTCATGACCAACTCACTGGCGTCGACCGATGAGCCGGTCGTGCATATCGGCTACAGCCACTACCGCCGTGCCATGATCGAAAACGGTGTGGAAGTATTCGAGCTCAGTCCTGGACGCATCAAACACGCGACC
Organism: Gammaproteobacteria bacterium; assembly: GCA_964657655.1. Taxonomy (GTDB): domain Bacteria; phylum Pseudomonadota; class Gammaproteobacteria; order Burkholderiales; family Burkholderiaceae_D; genus CAJCIC01. The sequence continues at coordinate 8,618 of CAZZVZ010000003.1, forward strand.
AGGCTTGGCATGTTCGGGACCTCGATCGGACGTCTGCACGCCAAGATCGCCGTGATCGACCGGCAGACCGTGTTCATCGGTTCGATGAATTTCGATCCGCGCTCGGCCAATGAGAATACCGAGCTTGCGATCATCTCCGAGAACGGGCAGCTGGCGCGTGAAGTGGTGCGCCTGCTCGACATCGCCCAGTTCCAGAGCTGTTACCGCGTCCTGATCGACAAGAGCGGCAATCTGGTGTGGACCTCGCCATCGGACGCAGAGGATGTCCAGTACGACGAGCCCGACACCACCTTCTGGCTGCGCGTCCAGCAGCAGATTCTGTCGCCGCTGGCGCCAGAAGAACTGCTCTGACAAGGGTTACGGAGCGGCGCGCTGGCGCTAGGCCAGCGACTGGCCGTGCGGCGCCTGGGCGCTGCGGTCCAGATCGCTCGCGGTCGCCTGCTCGGCGAAGGCGTGGCCGCCAAAGCGCAGCGCAGAATGTTCGCGTCCTGACTGGAACAGCGGGTAGAACAGCTCGGTGAACCAGCGTTCCTTGCCGAACAATTCGTCGTCCTGAAGGCCGACTGCAGGCGGATAGCTGCGTGTGATCTTGGCAGTGCCAAACAGCACGTCCCAGAAGAACAGCAGATTGCCGAAGTTACCCTTGTAATGACCGATGCCGTCGTTGTTGGTGATGGCGTGATGCGCCCAGTGCGTGGCGGGCGTCGAGATGACACGCTCGACCAGCCACATGACAGGCGCCAGGGCGCGTACCCGATAAAGCGGCTCATCCCAACGCCAGGCGCTGTGCGCACCCACGATCACCAGCAGTTTCACCAGGATGTAGACCGCGTACACCGGACCCATGCCGAGATAGATCAGCGCCCCTGAGACCCAGATGCCCGGCATCATCGCGTAATAGAAGAAATTGTTGCGGTAGGTGACGCGCAGGCTCATGTAGTGGGCGCTGTGATGGGCCCGGTGCAGCGGCCACATCAGGGGCGTGTGCGAGGCGCGATGCCACAGGTACTGGGTCAGATCGTCGCCCACCAGGAAGGCCAGGGTCATGGCCCATACCGGCCAGTCCTTGAGAGCGTTGTGCTGCGCCGGGAAGAAGTGCGCCCCAGCCAGGCTCGTGATCAGCACCACCAGCGGCTGGACCAGCAAAATCAGGCTGACGAACATCACTGCCTCGAGCTTGGTATCGTCTGGCGTCACCTTGAAACGGATGGCGCGGCGCGACAGCCACTCGAGCAGCCCGAAGCCACTCATCAAGCACACCAGCACGATTGTCTGCAACGCGACCGACACGGCCAACCCCCGGAACGTCAGGAAGCTCCGTTTTACGCCCCGCCTTTCAATGTGTCCAATGCATTGATATCATTGTCTTGATGCAATCCATGCAAGTTACATCCCGGCCCCGGCGGACCTGAAACATTTACGCCACCTGGTCGCGCTGGCTGAGGAACGCCACTTCGCGCGCGCTGCCGCGCGCGTCAATCTGAGCCAGTCGGCCTTTAGTCGCAGCATCCAGCACCTGGAGGACGAAGTCGGCATGCTGCTGTTTGACCGTGCCGCGGGCGAGCCGGCACTGACCCCCGGCGGCCAGTTTCTGGTCGAGCGCTCGCGCGCGCTGCTGTTTGATGCAGGGGCGCTGAATCACGACGTCCAGCAGTTCAGGGACGCCGAGTCGGGCGACCTGGCGTTCGGCTCGGGCCCGTTTGCAGCAGCGACATTGATTCCCGAACTGGTGGCCTCGGTGCGGCGCGAGTTACCTCAGGTGTGCCTGCGCATCACTGTCAACAACTGGCGCCAGCTGCAGGAACTGCTGCTGCAAGAACAAATTGAATTCTTCGTGGCCGACGTGCGCGACGTCAGCGCCGATCGACGCATCCAGGTCACGCGGCTTGGTCACCAGCCGGGCGGCTTCTATGTCCGCCGCGGCCACCCGCTGGCGCGCGGCACGTGCACGCTTGCCGATGTGATGCGCTATGGGTTGCTGAGCGTCAGCCTGCCCGGGGATACCAAGCAGATGCTCGCGCTTCATCTCCAGAAGGAACACAGTGCGCGCAGCGAACTGTCACTTGAATGCGATGATTTCAATCTGCTGAAGAGTGTCGCGCTCAATACCGATTCGGTGCTGGCCGCGACGCACATGGCGCTCGATCGCGAGTTGCAGGAAGGAACGCTGGTGGCCGTAAAGCCGCGCGAACTGCCAGGCGGCGCCTCGCAGCTTGGCATCGCCTTTCTCGCAAAACGTCAGCCATCGCCGCTGGCGCAGCGCTTCATGGCGGCCATTGCGACACACCTTGAAGACGCCAGCGCCACAAAGAAGAGGCGCTAGCGCCGGGATTTGCGATCAGCCGAAGTTCTTGGCTGCGAAGTCCCAGTTCACCAGTGCCCAGAACGCGTCGAGATACTTGGGACGGGCATTGCGATAGTCGATGTAATAGGCGTGTTCCCACACGTCGCACGTCATCAGCGCTACATCGGGTGTCGTGAGCGGCGTGGCGGCATTGCTGGTGGTGACGATATCAACACTGCCATCGGCCTTCTTGACAAGCCAGGCCCAGCCCGAACCGAAGGTGCCGATGGCGGCCTTGGTGAAGGCTTCCTTGAAAGCAGCGTAGGAGCCGAACTTCTTGGTGATGGCAGCCGCCAGTGCGCCGGATGCTTCCTTGCCACCCTGGGGCGACAGGCAATGCCAGTAGAAGGTGTGATTCCACACCTGCGCCGAGTTGTTGAAGATGCCGCCGGAAGATTTCTTGACGATCTCCTCGAGCGTGGCATTCTCGAATTCTGTTCCCTTGATCAGGTTGTTGAGGTTGGTCACATAAGTCTGGTGATGCTTGCCGTAATGGTATTCAAGCGTCTCCTTGGAAATATGCGGCGCGAGAGCGTCGAGGGCGTACGGCAGTTCGGGGAGTTTGTGTTCCATGGAGTTGACCTTTTTTTCTTGAAATGACTCGGGTGCTGAACCTGGGGATGACCAAGCAGCGTCGCAATCCGCATTCCTTCAGCGACAGGAACAGCCCAGGGGTTGCTACTTTAACGCGGTTTTTTATTCTCCGGTGCTGCGCACGACGGCGCTGGCGCGGCCGCGCCGAAAGCGCACTTCCAGCAGCTCACCTGCGGCCAGCTGGCGTGCATCGTCGACGATGCTGCCGTCCGAACGCTCGACGATGGCATAGCCACGTTGCAAGGCGGCGTTAGGATCGAGCAACCGCAGTCTCGCCGTCAGGATCGCGAGGCGCGAGGAAGATTCCTGCAGCTGGCGGCGGATGCCTGTGGCAGCGCGCTCGGCACAGCGCACAAGGCGCTGTGCCATGAAGGACAGGTCCGGGCGTGCCCGGTACAGGTGCAGTTGAGCATTGCCGAGCGCCTGGCGGCGACGCTCGAGCGCGCCGGCCTGACTGCGCTGCAGCCGGCCGGCAAGACGCATCAGCTCGGCCATGCGCGTGGCCAGGCGCTGCTCGGGACTTTTCAGGCGGCGCTGCGCGTCGTCGAGCCGCTGCTCCGCGCTATCGATTTTCCGCAGCAGAAGGCGGCGGCTGCGTTCGTGATAGCTCGCCAGGTGAAGCAGCAGGCGCGGCTGGTCGGGACTCGCCAGTTCGGCGGCTGCAGTCGGCGTGGCAGCGCGCACGTCGGCCACGAAGTCGGCAATCGTTACGTCGGTCTCGTGGCCGACGCCGCTGACGACCGGAATCGAGGCGCGCGCCATGGCACGCGCTAATGCCTCATCGTTGAAGGCGGCCAGATCCTCGATACTGCCGCCGCCCCGCACCACCAGCAAAACATCGATCTCGTTGAATTTTGCGGCACGCAAAGAAGCTTGTTCGATGGCGCGGATCAGTCTTTCGGGAGCGTCCTTGCCTTGCACCGGCGTCGCATAGATGATCACCCGGACATGCGGCGCGCGGCGCGCCAGGGTGCTCAGCACATCGCGCAGTGCGGCCGCCTGCATCGAGGTCACCACGCCAATGCTGCGCGGGAAAGCCGGTAGTGGGCGCTTACGTTCGGGCGCGAACAGACCCTCGTCCTCAAGCTTCGCCTTGACCCTCAGAAATGCTTCGAACAAGGCGCCGGCACCCGCGTGGCGCATCGCCTCGACAGTCAGCTGAAATTCGCCTCGCGGTGCGTAAAGTCCTGCCACGGCGCGTACTTCGACGCGCTCGCCATCCTTGACGCGCCACTCGAGCAGCCGGTTGGCGTTGCGAAACATGACGCAGCGCACTTGTGCATCGGCGTCCTTGAGCGAGAAATACCAGTGGCCCGAGGCAGCACGCATCAGGTTGGAGACTTCGCCCGCCACCCACACCAACGGCACGCTGCGCTCCAGCAAGCGCGCGACACGGCGATTGAACTCGGCGACCGACAGAATGCTATTCACATCGACCGGTTGATCGCCAGGGGGACGACTACTCATGGCCGAAATCGAAAAAATAGCGGGCGCTCGCCTTGACATCTGTCCACATTATGAGGTTTGTGTGTAATCCCTCGCATTTCGCGGCGCAAGTTACAACGTCGCCCGCCAAGTCGTTGATCTGATAGTCAATTAAAATTGATGAAGGATTGAACAAAATGTAAAAAATCCTTTGGGACGAAGGGCTTGGCAGACGCCTGGTGGAGATTTACACAATGTTATCCACAGGGAATGTGGGCAAGCGTGGTAAACCTTTGTTCAGCAAACATTTTTTCGGCGCCGGCTTGCCCGGAATTGCAATGCGGCCGATGAGCGCTTGCCGAGGCACCCCTGAAAAGATACATTTGCGCCCAGCATCGCACTTGGTCGGTTCAGCCAGGCAGCCGAGCGAGGGCGTGTTTCGCGCCCCATTCTAGTCGGATCAGGAGAGTCTGTTGGTTTCATTTATTCAAGCGGCCGGGTGGCCAATTTACATTCTGCTGCTCGCCTCGGTGGTGGCGCTGGCCCTGATTCTCGAGCGCCTGATTGTGCTGCGCCGCAGTAAGATCCTGCCGCCAAATCTTCTGACAGAAGTCATCGAGCTGTACCGCACGCGCCAGGTCACCCCTAAGGTCATCACCAAGCTGGAAGAGAATTCGCCGCTCGGCCGGGTGCTCGCAGCCGGACTGCGCAACGAACGAGCATCGCGCGAAGTGATGAAGGAATCGATCGAGGAAGCAGGCCGCGGTGTGGCCCACGAACTCGAGCGCTTTCTGAACGCCATCGGCACCATCGCATCGACGGCGCCGCTCATGGGCCTGTTCGGCACGGTGGTCGGCATGATCGAGATCTTCGGCGCCCAGGCGCCCACCGGCGGCACCAATCCGCAGGAGTTGGCGCACGGCATTTCGACGGCGCTGTACAACACCGCGTTCGGTCTGGTGATCGCGATTCCTTCGCTCATTTTTTACCGCTACTTCCGCGGCAAGGTCGATGGCGTGGTGGTCGAGATGGAACAGCAGGCGGTGCGCTTCGTCGATACCGTGCACGGGGAACGTCCTTGAATTTCAAGCAGAGCGCGGGACGCGAAGAGCCGGAGATCAATCTGATTCCGCTGATCGACCTGTTCCTCGTGATCATCATCTTTTTGATGGTGACGACCACCTATTCGCGCTTTACTGAACTCAAAATTGACCTGCCGACCGCCAACGGCGACCAGCAGCAGCAAAAGCCTTCTACCGTCACAGTCGATGTCGATGCCAAGGGCAACTACGAGATCGACGGCAAGCTCACCACCGCCAAGAACACCGAAGATCTGGCGCCCTTGCTGACGGCAGCCAAGGCCGGCAAATCGAAAGACGTGGTGCTGGTCATCTCCGCCGACGCCCAGACCACCCACCAGTCGGTCATCTCGGTCATGGAAGCGGCACGCGAAGCCGGTCTGCCACAGATCACCTTCTCGACCCAGAAGTCCCAGGGCAAGTAGCGTGGTGGCATCGCGCGCCTCCCGCTTGTGGGTCGCGCGCGACGCGCTCAGCACCCTGCTGCTGCCGCTGGCGCTCCTGTTGGGCGCGCTGGCCGCAGTGCGCCGCAGCCTCTACCAGTCGGGACTGCTGCGGCGCCACAAGCTGGCGGTGCCTGTCATCGTGGTCGGCAACGTGGTGGTGGGCGGTGCCGGCAAGACGCCCCTCGTGATCGCGCTGGTCGAGGCGCTGCAGCGCCAGGGCTTTCATCCGGGCGTGGTGAGCCGCGGCTACGGCGGCAGCGTCAGTTCGACAGGTCATCCCTGGGCATTGGTCGAAAGCGAAGACGCGCGCCTCTACGGCGACGAAATCGTGCTGATCAGGAAGCGCTGCGCGATACCTTGCGCAGTCGGCGCGCGCCGTGTCGCTGCAGCGCACGGGTTGCTGCAGCAGCATGGCGAAGTCGATGTGCTGGTGTGCGACGACGGACTGCAGCACTACGCCTTGGCGCGCGACGTGGAACTGGTGGTGTTCGATCAGCGCGGTGCCGGCAACGGCCGGCTGCTGCCAGCGGGCCCCCTCAGGGAGCCTTTGAGCCGGGTTGCCAGGGCCGATGCCATCGTGGTCAACGGCGGCCGCTCGGCCGCGCTGGCGCTTCCTGGCACTTCGCTCGTGCCACGCTTTGACATGCAGCTTGTGCCAGGCGATGCGCGGCAACTGGTCGATGCGTCGGCGCGCCGCCCGCTCGGCGCGTTCGCGGGCGACTCGCTCAGCGCCATCGCCGGCATCGGCGACCCGGACCGTTTTTTCCGGATGCTCGAGGGGTTCGGGCTCAAGCCTCGCTGTATCGCACTTGCCGACCACGCGTCAATCAGCGCCGCCATGCTCGCCGCCATCGAAGCCAGCGCCATCCTGATGACAGAAAAAGATGCCGTAAAATGTGCCGGCACCAATGATGCGCGACTCTGGAGCGTTCCGGTGACAGCGGAAATCGATCGCGATCTGATGGCTTTGATCCTGGGAAAACTAAATGCGCCACGCTGAACTCGATCCACGCCTTCTCGACATCCTGGTTTGTCCGGTCACCAAGGGCAGCCTCAGCTACGATCGTGAGCGCCAGGAGCTGATCTCGAAGAGCGCCCAGCTCGCCTACCCGATCAGGGACGGCATCCCCGTGATGCTCGAGGCCGAGGCACGCAGCCTGTCGGAGCCAGCATCCTCGCCTTCTGGCAGCGCGCAACAGCCCTAGACGCAATTTTCGTGGCGCCCGACTTCATTGCCATCGTGCCGGCGCGGCGTGCATCGACGCGCCTGCCCGACAAGCCGCTGCTCGACGTGGCCGGCAAACCGCTGGTGATCCGCACCGCCATGCGCGCCAGGGCAAGTCGCGCCCGTCGCGTGGTGGTGGCCACCGATGACCAGGAGATCTTCAGATGCTGCGCCGAGCACGACGTGGAAGTCATCATGACGCGCGCCGACCATGTTTCGGGCACCGACCGTCTGGCCGAAGCTGCTGGCCTGTTGCAGCTCACCGGGCAGCAGATCGTGGTCAACGTGCAAGGCGACGAGCCGTTGATCGAGCCGGAACTGATCGATGCCGTGGCACAGGCGCTGATGGAGGCAGACAACTGCGCCATGGCCACCGCCTGCCACGCGCTCACCAGTGCGACGGAGATGTTCAATGCCAACGTGGTCAAGGTGGTGCGCGCACGCAGCGGCCTGGCACTGTACTTCTCGCGCGCCCCGATTCCCTTCGCGCGCGACAGCTTTGATGCCGCGAAACAAACTGTTTCTGGCCCGATCGAGGCGATGCGTCACATCGGCATCTACGCCTATCGCACCTCTTTCCTGAAGCTTTTCCCGACCTTGCCGGTGGCGCCGCTCGAATCGATCGAAATGCTCGAACAGTTGCGCGCCCTGTGGCACGGTGAACGCATCATGTGCATCGAGGCCGCCAGCATGCCGCACGCCGGTGTCGACACGCCCGAGGATCTGGAACGCGTGCGTCGCTTCTATCAGGACGCTCAAAATGGCGTCTAGTTGGGGAAAACATAGCTCGCGACAAATTGACCGTGTCAAGGTTGTCGGGTAAGGTGCCGGATGCCAAGTGCGTGACAAACCGCACGTGCCGGGCCGCACCCACTGCGGCCCAGACAACGCCTTCGTTTTGACTCAAGGGAACCCCTGAATGCGCCTGATTTTGTTGGGACCGCCCGGCGCGGGAAAAGGCACCCAAGCGAAATTCATCTGTGAACGCTTCGCCATCCCCCAGATTTCCACGGGTGACATGCTGCGCGCTGCCGTCAAGGCAGGCACAGAGCTCGGGCTTGCCGCCAAGAAAGTGATGGATGCGGGCGGCCTGGTGTCCGATGACCTGATCATCGGCCTGGTGAAAGACCGCTTGAAGCAGAAGGACTGCGCCAAGGGCTATCTGTTCGACGGCTTTCCGCGCACGGTGCCGCAAGCCGATGCCATGAAGCATGCCCATGTAACGCTCGACTACGTCGTCGAGATCGCCGTGCCTGATCACGAGATCATCGAGCGCATCAGCGGCCGGCGCGTGCACGCGGCAAGCGGGCGCACCTACCACAACAAGTTTCATCCACCCAAGGTCGCCGACCACGACGACGAGACCGGCGAGCCGCTCACGCAGCGTGAAGACGATCGCGAAGAGACGGTCAAGAATCGCCTTGCCGTGTATCACAACCAGACCGAAGTGCTGCTCAGCTACTACGGCGAATGGGCCAAGAGCGGCGCCGCCGGTGCGCCGCGCTACCGACGCGTCGAAGGTGTAGGAGAAGTCAGCAGCATCCGCGACAAGGTGTTCGCGGCATTGACCGAATGATTCGATGTCAAGGGAGCCTATGGCTCCCTTGTCGCAACTGCAAGACTGCGGGCAGCCGCAGGCAAGGCTCATTAGAAGCGCACTGAAACGACCTGGAGGAGTGAAGATGTCAGCAGGACTTTTGTTTACCCTGGTGTGTGGTGTCCTGGCCGTGATCTACGGCGTGATGTCGCGCTCCTGGATTCTGTCGCTCGATGCAGGCAACGCGCGCATGCAGGAAATCGCAGCGGCGATCCAGCAGGGTGCTGCGGCCTACCTGAAGCGCCAGTACCGCACCATCGCCATCGTCGGTGTGGTGATTTTTATCGTGGTCCTCCTGATCCCGCAGCTCGGACCTCTGACGGCAATTGGCTTTCTGATCGGCGCGGTGCTGTCGGCACTGTGCGGATTCATCGGCATGAACGTGTCGGTACGCGCCAACGTGCGCACTGCGCAGGCGGCCAGCAACGGCATCAATGCGGCGCTCAACGTGGCGTTTCGTGGCGGCGCCATCACCGGCATGCTGGTGGTCGGCCTCGGGCTGCTCGGTGTGGCCGGCTACTACGCTGTGCTGACCTGGCTGGCGCGTGATTCAGATGCCAGCGTACACGACGTGATCCAGCCAATGATCGGCTTTGGCTTCGGCGCTTCGCTGATCTCGATTTTCGCGCGTCTGGGCGGCGGTATCTTCACCAAGGGTGCAGACGTGGGTGCCGACCTGGTCGGCAAGGTGGAAGCCGGCATCCCAGAGGATGACCCAAGAAACCCTGCCGTGATCGCAGACAACGTCGGCGACAACGTGGGTGACTGCGCCGGCATGGCGGCCGACCTGTTCGAGACCTATGCGGTGACGCTGATCGCCACCATGCTGCTCGGCGCACTGACGTTTACCAATGGCATGGAGAAAGCCGCCGTGCTGTATCCGCTGATGCTCGGCGGCTTCTCAATCATTGCCTCGATCATCGGCTGCTTCTTCGTCAAGCACGTCGAAGGCCGCAAGATCATGACCGCACTCTACAAGGGTCTGATCGTGGCTGGCGTGCTGTCGGCGATCGCCTTTTATTTCATCACCCAGTACGCGTTCCAGGGAACCGACTTCGCGCAGGGTGGCGGCGTGCTGCGCCTGTGGCTCTCGTCACTGGTGGGCCTGGCGCTCACCGGTCTCCTGGTGGTGATTACCGAGTATTACACCGGTACCGAATACAAGCCTGTGCGTTACGTGGCGCAGGCCTCGACCACCGGTCACGGCACCAACATCATTGCAGGACTTGCGGTCGCCATGAAGTCGACCGCCTGGCCGGTGCTGTTCGTGTGCGCTGCCATCTACGCCTCATACGCGCTCAACGGCCTGTACGGCATTGCGATTGCGGCCACCTCGATGCTGTCGATGGCAGGCATCATCGTAGCGCTCGACGCCTACGGCCCGATCACGGACAACGCCGGCGGCATCGCTGAAATGGCAGAACTGCCCGAGGCGATTCGCAATATCACTGATCCGCTCGACGCGGTGGGGAACACCACCAAGGCGGTCACCAAGGGCTACGCCATCGGCTCGGCCGGGCTTGCTGCCCTGGTGCTGTTCGCCGACTTCACGCATGCGCTCGAGCACGCCAACAAGGCGGTCACCTTTTCGCTGTCGGAACCCGCCGTCATCATCGGCCTGTTCGTGGGCGGCCTGATCCCCTACCTGTTTGGTGCCATGGCCATGGAAGCGGTCGGTCGTGCCGCAGGCTCGGTGGTGGTCGAGGTGCGACGCCAGTTCCGCGATATCCCGGGCATCATGGAAGGCACCGCCAAGCCGGAGTACGGCGTGGCGGTCGACATGCTGACGCGTGCGGCCATTCGCGAAATGATGATCCCGTCACTGCTGCCCGTACTGACGCCGATTCTTCTGGCCATCGTGATGCGCGTCTTGCTCGGCGCTGAATACGCGCGCATGGCGATCGGCGGCATGCTGATGGGCACCATCGTCACCGGCCTGTTCGTTGCCATCTCGATGTGTACTGGTGGCGGCGCCTGGGACAATGCCAAGAAGTACATCGAGGAAGGCAACTTCGGTGGCAAGGGATCAGAAGCGCACAAGGCAGCGGTCACCGGTGACACGGTCGGCGACCCCTACAAGGACACTGCAGGTCCGGCCATCAATCCGCTCATCAAGATCATCAACATCGTGGCGTTGCTGATCGTGCCACTGCTGTAGGCTTTTTGCGCACAAGCTCGACGCGGCGCATCCGGTTGGGTGCGCCGCTGTCGTTTTGGGGTCTTGCAGGCCCGCATTCTTTCCTTCAGCCAAAGAGACTGCCGAGCAAATCTTCATGAGCGTCATCTTCGCCCTTCTCAACCTGCTCGCTGCGATCGGCATCGGTACGGCCATCGGTCTTGAGCGCACCTATCGCGGCCGCGCCGCCGGTGCGCGCACCTACGCACTGGTGTGTTCTGGCTCGGCACTGCTGATGGTGATGTTCAACTGGCCCGACATCTGGGTGGTGCCCGGCACCCACAATCTCAACGGCCTCGACCCGACCCGTGTGGTGCAGGGCATCCTGACCGGTATCGGCTTTCTCGGGGCGGGCGTGATCGTGCGCGACGGCTATTCGGTGCGCGGCCTGACCACCGCTGCATCGATCTGGTCGACGGCGGCGATTGGCATCGTGGTCGGCAACGGCTTCATCGTCCCCGGCATCCTTTTCGCACTTGCCACGCTTGCGATTCTGTCTTTCATGAAAACGCTCGAAGACGGCGTCACAGCCCAGCATCACGTGCGCTGCCAGGTGGTCTGTCCCAGCGGTGGCCTGTCAGAAGAAGGCCTGCGACTGATCCTGTCGGAGCACCACTTCAAGGTCAAAGAGATGTCCTACGACATGTCGCACGAAAAGCATGAGTGCCGCTACTCGGCCGATGTCTGGGCGCACGGCAAAAAGCACGCGCGTGCGCTGGCGGCAGCGCTCAAGGCGCGTGACGACATCAACGGCTTTCAGATTGTTCCGTCACGCGACTGAGCGTTTTTCGCTTCGGCCACAGACCACCTGCGTAGGCCGCCCAGAACAGCATCGGCACCTGCAGCACCACGCGCAGCCACAGCTGCAGCGGGGTGAACGCATCAAAGCGCGCGGCATTGAGCGCCATGTTCCAGTTGGCCGGCCACACGGCGATCATCAGCAGCATCAGTAGCAGTGCTGCAAAGGCGCGCAGCTGCTCAACGAAGAGCGCTAGACCCAGCACCACCTCGGCGGCGCCGCTAACCGCGACCAGCAGATCCGCGCGCGGCAGGTAGGCGGGCACGATGGAGATGAAGGCCTCGGGCGTCGCGAAGTGATAGTAGCCAGCGGTCAGAAAAAGCCCCGACAGCACGTAGCGCAGCGCACGACGCAAGATGCTTTCCGGCGCGAGCGCGGCATTGCCCGCTTCACTCATGCGCTGTGCTGCCAGCTGGCTTCGATGATGTCGCAGGCAGGCAAAGTGACGTCAGCAGAGCCGAATACGCTGCCGCGCTGCGCGCTCAGGCGGCTTTCGCAGAACGCCAGGGCAAGAACCGGGGCTGCGCCATTGAGAAGCAGCGCCGCCTGCAAGGTCACGACCAGCTGCCAGCAGAGATTTCGTCCTTCGCTCTCTGCGATGCCACGCTTGCCGATGCGCGCCACGAGACGCTCGAACTGCGCATCGAACAGGCGGTGCTTGCCGCGCGCAAGCGAGAGCTCCTGTTCGATCGCGCGGGCAGCGCTGGCGTCACGCCCGAGCGCGCGCAGCACATCGAGACACATGATGTTGCCCGAGCCTTCCCAGATCGAATTGACCGGCATCTCGCGATAGATGCGAGCCAGAGAAAACTCTTCCACGTAGCCGTTGCCACCCAGCACTTCCATGGCTTCGGCTGCCAGTTCAGGGCCGCGTTTGCAGACCCAGAACTTGGCAGCTGGCGTCATGACACGACGCAGTGCAGGCGCGTCCTGGTCGTCACCGGTTGCATCGAAGGCGCGCGCCAGACGCAGTGACAAGGCCGTGGCAGCTGCGCTTTCAAGGCAAAGATCCGCCAGCACCTGCTGCATCAGGGGCTGTTCGATCAGCGCGCGGCCGAACACCTGGCGATGTCTGGCGTGGTGCAGTGCCTGGCTCACCAGCTGGCGCATCAGGCCGGCGGTTCCAGTCACGCAGTCAAGACGTGTGAACGTGCCCATTTCAAGAATGGTGGGGACGCCGCGTCCGGGTTCTCCCAGAAGACGCGCGTAGGCGGCGCGAAACTCGACCTCGGAGGAGGCATTGGAACGGTTGCCGAGCTTGTCTTTCAGGCGCTGAATCAGCACTGTGTTCTTGCTGCCATCAGGCGTATGGCGCGGCACGAAGAAGCATGACAGCCCTTCCTCCTGCTGCGCCAGCACCAGATGCGCGTCACACTGCGGCGCCGAATAGAACCACTTGTGACCGGTGATGCGATAGCCGCCGGCGCCATCGGAGACCGCCTCGGTGGTGTTGGACCTGACATCGGAGCCGCCCTGCTTCTCCGTCATGCCCATGCCGATCAGGCCACCACGCTTTTGCGAGAACGGCACGTCACGACTGTCGTACTGATCCGAAAACAGGGTCGGCAGCCAGTCGCGACACAGCAGCTCGTCGCGGCGCATGGCCGCAATCGCACCATAGGTCATGGTGGTCGGACACAGGGTGCCCGATTCGATCTGGGTCTGCATCAGGTAGGCGGCGGCACGCACCAGGTGGCCGTTGGGGTCGTCCCCGGTCCAAGGCCCGGTGTGCAGACGCCGCCGCATGACGCCCTCCATCAGCTGATGCCAGGCGGGATGGAATTCAATCCGGTCGATGCGCTCGCCGGTGGCGCTAAAGGCATGCAGAACCGGCTCGTTCTGGTTGGCCAGACGTGCCAGCTCGAAGTTCTCAAGACGCCCGAGCTCTGCACCGATGGCAAAAAGCGACGCATGGGCCGCACCTGCACCTTCGAATTCCAGTGCGCGCTTGAGCACCGGATCGCTTTCGTACAGGTTGTAGTCGCCAAGTGGCGGGGTCTGGTTGAAGACGCGGTGGGTTGCGCCCTCTGATGTGCCTGTTGGTCCGACGTCCTTTGCCGCCTGATCCATGTCGTGTCTCCTGCAAAACTGAAGGATACCGCCAACGCTTATAATCCGAATCCGCAGCGCCGAGCAGCGCACGCGCGCCGCGTTGAAGCGCAGCGACCACACCAAATCAACAAGAGCCTGGAGAAAACATGGACATCAGCGGCAAGGTCTTTATCGTGACAGGCGGCGCATCCGGCCTCGGCGCCGGGACCGTGGAGATGCTGAGCGAGCACGGCGCCAAGGTCGTGATTGCCGACGTGCAGGTCGAGCCGGGTGAAGCGCTGGCCACGAAACTGAAGCAGACCTTCGTGAAGTGCGATGTGACCTCGGAAGAAGATGGCAAGGCGGTTGTCAGCGCCGCCACCGGCCTTGGTCCGCTGTTTGGTCTGATCAACTGCGCGGGCATCGCCCCTGCCGTCAAGACAGTCGGCAAGGATGGCGCCCATCCCCTGCACATCTTCGCCAAGACCATCAGTGTCAACCTGATTGGTACATTCAACATGATTCGCCTCGCCGCTGAAGCGATGAGCAAGAACACGCCAGAAAAAACCGGTGAGCGCGGTGTCCTGATCAACACCGCATCAGTGGCCGCCTACGATGGTCAGATCGGCCAGGCCGCCTATGCCGCGTCCAAAGGTGGCATCGTCGGCATGACCTTGCCGATCGCGCGCGATCTGGCGCGCAGCGGCATTCGCTGCCTGACCATTGCACCGGGAATTTTCGGCACTCCGATGCTGTTTGGCATGCCGCAGGATCTGCAGGACGCGCTGGCCGCCTCGGTACCGTTCCCCTCGCGTCTGGGCACGCCCGCAGACTACGCCAAGCTGGTGCACCAGATGATCACCAACGACATGCTCAACGGCGAGACGGTGCGTCTTGATGGTGCCATCCGCATGCAGCCGAAGTAACAGCCAAGAGCAGCCGCGCAGCGCAAGGCAGCCGTCAGTTGAGGCGATTGAGTGCGTCGCGCAACACCGAGATGGTGTGGCGGATCTCGACGGCTTCGGCCGCATCGGGCTCCTCGCTCAGATAGAAGTCGAGATCTTCGAGCGCCGCGCGCGGGCATTCAAGCTGCGCATAGATCAGGCCTCGGTCACGCCGCTCGGTGCTGACTTCGGGCAGCAGCACCACCAGGCGCTGCTGCACGGCAAGCAGCCGTTCGAAGTCCTTGCGATCGTGGTACACGCTCTTTAAGTTGCGCAGCATGCGCATCAGGATGTCGCGTGCCGAAGCCTCCTGGATCGATGGAATCAGCGCCAGGTCAGTTGGCACATCGAGCCCGCGCGCGTCGAAGAACTGCGCCAGGCGTTCTTCGAGCTGCTCACGCGACAGCGACTGACCACTGTAGGGATCAAGGAAGATGTCGCCGGCACGCACTTTGAGCTTGACCAGAAAATGCCCGGGAAACGACACGCCGCGTAACGGCAGACCCACTTGCTGGCCCAGCTCCATGTACACCACGGCCAGCGAGATGGGGATGCCGCGGCGGCGTTCCAGCACGCGGTTCAGATAGCTGTTGTCGGGGTCGTAGTAATCATTGCGATTGCCGCTAAAGCCGAGTTCCTTGAAGAAGTAGCGGTTCAGTGCGCGCAGCCGCTGCACCATCGAGGCATCGGCAGGAAGCCGGGCTTTCAGCACCGATGCCAGCCGATCGAACTCGGACTGGATGGCACCGAGATCGAGGCGCGGGTAGACATCCTGGGCGATCGACAGCGCCGCTTCGGTCAGGGGAATGCTGTCGTTATCGTCCTGCAACTGCACCAGAGTGCCGAAATAATCGAGCGGAGTCATGTCAAACGCGGCGCGTGAAGTGTGCGAGGCGCATACCGGTGATGAACAAGGTGCCGAGATATGCCACAGATCCTGCTCCAATCAGCAAGGCCAGATCAATAACACGTGGTAATGACTTTAGCGCAATCCAGTCGACCGCGCGATTGCCGAGGTAGAGCACGATTGCCTCGACCGCGAGGGCGAGCAGCACCTTAAGCAA
>CAZZVZ010000004.1:0-9330 GCA_964657655.1 Gammaproteobacteria bacterium
CTGCAGAAACCATCAACCTGCCCACCGTGACCGTGGTCGGCCATCGCACTGCTCCAGTCATCGCGCTTGAGCCGGCTCTCGTGATCGGGCATCGCAATGCAGTGCTGGTTGCAGGCAATAGCAGCAAGAAGATTTCGGTTGCCTGATTCAAGCTTTGCTGCAACACGCGTGGCGGCTCCAGTCATGGCGCGAAAGAGCAGAGCGAAGCCGTCGCATGACGTCGGGCAACAAAAGTGAAACACCGAAATTGCAACACGAAGTTGTAGCGAGAAGTAGCACACGACGTCGCAAACGATAGAACAGAACGACGTCATCGAGCAAACCTGAATTCAGCAGTTTGCGCATGAGCGGAAGCGTTGCCAACAACGCTTCGTGCTGAGTGACCCAAGTCCGTTAGTGGGTTGCAATCCAGTTGCCATGAAAGCCTGGCGGCACGCGATGCGGAATGCGAATGCTGGCGACCGGAGCCGCATCGAATCTCTGGGCATCGATAATCACGAGGTCGGTGGTCTCGTTGGGAAGATCGACAACCAGACCAATCATCCAGCCTTCGTCCTCAGCGCTTGTCGCGCTCGCCGGTACGAATACAAACTCCCCTGGATGACGACCCGGCCCGAACTCGTGGACCCAGCGCGTGCCTGTCTCGACGTCATGCTTGTAGAGCTTGGTCTCGCCGACAAACTGTTCGGTATCCCTGGTTGGTAGCGCGATGGTGTAGGCAAAGCGGTTTTCCTGACCAAAGCGTCGCTCGTCGATGCGCGGAAATTCCTGCGGGCTGTCGTCGATGGTGCGGACCGTCACCCGTCGTGCGACCGGATCGATGCTCCATCTTTCCAGTCCACGCGAACGATCGGTCGGGCCTTCCATGCTCTTGGCGAACATGGTGCCAAAGGCGCATACATCGAGCACGACCCCGCCATCTGGCGTGTCGTGGGCGTTGGCCACATGGAATACATAGCCTGGCGCAACGCTGCACCAGATGATGTCCTTGGCCTCGCCATGGCGCGGCAGCAGTCCGACGCGGGCCTCGTGCTGCATGTTCCACTTGTACGGGAAGGTATGGCCCGCCAGCAGCGCACGCATCGAAAAGGTCACCGGCAGGTCAAGAATCACCACGTAGCGCGATGTAATCGCGCAGTCGTGGATCATGGGTCCATGCTTGACCAGGATCGCCTGCTCGCGGATCACCTTGCCTTCTGGGCTGATCACCACGTGGCGGATTTCACCAGGCGCAGTCGCTTCGTAGCAGATCGCGTGATACTCGCCGGTCAAGGGATCGCGATGCGGATGCGCAGTGAATGAACCGGCGAGCGTCGCATCGAACGGATTGAAGACTTGATCTTCGAGCGTGTCGGACAGCTCCACCGGGTAGCTGCCGGCTTCGACCAGGGCGAAGGTACGGCCGTTGATGCCCACCACATTGGTGTTGACCGTATCGAAGCCGCCGTGACGCGGGCCTGGCGCGCTCGCCATCTGACTTTCGGCGGCGACCTTGTTGGAGCGGATCCAGCGGTTGCGGTACCACAGCGCCCGACCCTTCTCGATGCGAAGACCGTGCACCATGCCGTCGCCGGTGAACCAGTGATAGCCACGCGCCTCCGGTACCACCGGATTGGGTCCGATGCGCAGATAACGGCCGTCGAGCGCAGCAGGGATGGTGCCGGTCACGGCCAGCGACGTCAGGGTCAACTCCGAGGCCATCGGCTTGTGGATACCCGTCAGATAGGGATGGGTATCGTTGTGCTGGTCGAGACGCTTGCGGTTGAAGGCGGCGATGACGTTGATTCCCTTGGTCACCGAGCTGCGGATGAACTGTTCGACGGCACTAGGCATGTGTCTCTCCTCAATGTTTACAGCGTTAGGATAGGAGACCAACTTAACGCTGTCAAGTTATAATTTGCGGATGACAAAACATGCCTATCACCACGGCGACCTGCGCGCCGCCCTGCTCGACAACGGACTGCGACTGCTGGCGCTGGGTGGTACACCTGACAAACTTTCCCTGCGTGAAGTGGCACGCGCGGCTGGCGTCAGCGCCACTGCGGTGTACCACCACTTTCCTGACAAGAACGCCCTCCTTGATGCTCTGGCGGCCGAAGGCTTGACGCGTCTTGCTGCCGCCCAGCATCAGGCCTTCGACGCAGCAGGGGGCGGCTCTGCCGGATTTGCTGCCACCGGTCGTGCCTATGTTCGCTTCGCTCTCGAAAATCCGGCCCTGTTTCGCCTGATCGGCGAGCGCAGCTCATTTCTTGATGACGGCGAAGGCAAGATGCCAGAAGCGGTCGAATTCCTGTTGTCGAACGCGGCGACGCTCGCGCCCGAAGGTTCCAACGAAAATGTCGGTCGGGTGATTGCCATTCGTTCCTGGGCCATGGCGCACGGCCTGTCGCTACTGATGCTCGGCGGCCAGGTGCCGTACTCGCAGGAGCTGATCGATCAGGTGCTCAACCCCGATACGCCGGCCGACGAAATCGGCTGCCCCTGAAAACGCCCGGTCGCGTGCTCGATCCTAGCGCTGCCACAGAATCTCGGGCGCTTCGAGCGGCAAGAAGAGATCCGCATGGCGCGGCACGGCGCGCACGGTGTACTCGCTGATGGCGCGTTTTGCGCTGACTTCGGCGCAGTAGCTGCGCCGCTCGCCAGTTCCTGCCGACTCACTCAAGACACGCATCGGCCAGCAGCACACATCACCTGGCTGCAGCGCGTTGGCATAGACCTGCACATCCAGATCCTCCGACCTGAGGGACCCGCTGAACAGCGTGATCTGGACCAAATGCCGGCCATCGCGCTCTTCGGCCGACATGTCTTCGAAATAAAGTCGAGGCCACTCTTTTCCAACCTCGGCACACCATGCTTCAAGACGCCGACCGAGGTCGTGGTCGGGTGCTGCACGCGCCGAATAACGCGTTGCCGCCTGCATGTAATGGAGTTCGGTGTATTGGCGCATGGCCCGGCTGGCCGAGAACTGCGGTGTCAGGCGCGCCATGCTTTCGCGAATCCTCGCGATCCATCTGGTCGGAAGACCGTCGGCACCACGCTGGAAGAACTCGGCGATCACCTCATGCTCGAGCATCGCATACATGGTCTCTGCCTCGGCACCGTCCCAGCCATCGTCGTCACCGTGTTCGCGTCCGTCGCCGATGGCCCAGCCAACCTCGGGCGCATAGGCTTCGGCCCACCAGCCATCGAGCTCTGACAAATTAAGGCCGCCGTTGGCCAGCACCTTCATGCCGCTGGTGCCCGATGCCTCCCACGGGCGACGTGGCGTGTTGAGCCACAGATCGACGCCCTGCACCAGTTTTTGCGCCATCAGCATGTCGTAGTCGCTCAGGAACACCACGCGGCACCTGACGTCCTCGTGCTTGATGAAGTCGTTCCACTGCCTGATGAGCGCCTGACCGACGAGATCCTGCGGATGCGCCTTGCCTGCAAGGACAATCTGCAGCGGCCGCTCGCGATTTGCCAGCAACCCGACCAGTCGTTGCGGATCGTGCAGCAGCAAGTTGGGACGCTTGTAGGAGGCAAAGCGCCGGGCGAAGCCGATGGTCAGCGCGTTGTCGTCAAAAACATCATCGTTGCGCGCCGGTGGCGGGCCGCTCGAGGCAGTCTGACGTGCATAGCGTTCGCGAACGAATTCAACCAGCGCGCGGCGCCCTTCAGAGCGCATGTTCCAAAGACTTGCATCATCGATATTGCGGATCGCGTCGGAACTCGGCGCGTTGCCGTGCCAGCGCTTCTTGCCGCATGCCGATGTCCAGAGTGCATCCGCACCGGCCGAATCCCAGGTCGGTACGTGGATGCCGTTGGTGACCGAACCGATCGGCACTTCGTCTTCTGGCCAGCGCGCGAACAAGGGCTGAAAGATCCGGCGGCTGACATGGCCGTGCAGCTCGCTCACCGCGTTGACCTGCGCGCTGCCGCGCACGGCCAGATAGGCCATGTTGAAGTGTTCTAAGGCGTCGTCGGGATTGGCACGCCCGAGCGCCAGGATGCTGCTGATCGGCACGAGCAGCTCCTCGGCTGCGTAGCGAGCCAGATACTTATTGATCAGCTCGCTCGCGTAGTGATCAAAACCGGCTGGAACTGCTGTGTGCGTGGTAAAGATATTTCCTGCACGCGTGATGCCAAGCGCGGTTGCGAACGTACACTGGCGAAGAGCCATCAAGGAGCGCGCACGCTCAAGCACCGCAAGGGCGGCGTGTCCCTCGTTGAGGTGGCACACCTCCGGTTGGACACCGAGCGCGCTGAGCAGACGCCAGCCGCCAATCCCCAGCACCATTTCCTGCTTTAAGCGCATCTCTTCGTCACCACCGTACAGCTGGCTGGTAATGCCGCGGTGCGACGCCGAGTTGGCGAAGTCGTTGGTGTCGAGCAGGAACAGTCGCGAGCGGCCGACAGTTGCCTGCCAGCACCGCACCCACACGTCGGATTCGGGAAACCGGATCTTCAGGCGCAGCCACTCGCCGTTACTTTCACGCAGCGGCCGGATGGGAAGCTGACCCGGATCGTTGACGGGATAGAGGGTCTGCTGCTGACCATCAAGACCGAACTCCTGGCAAAAATAACCCTGACCGAAAAGCAGGCCAACAGCGACCAGTGGCAGACCAAGATCGCTGGCGGCCTTCATCTGGTCACCTGCGACATTGCCAAGCCCGCCCGAATAGATCGGCAGTGCCTCTGTCAGCATGAACTCCATGCTGAAATAGGCGATGCACGTCAGGGGCGTGCCGGCGTGCTCTGTCTGAAACCAGGCGTCGGCCCGATAGGACGCCTGGTTGGCCGCGATAATTGCAGCCAGCCGGGCGCGAAACGCCGGATCGCCGAGCGTCTTGTTGATCTTTATGCGCGACAAGGTCTGCAGGATGACCCAGGGATTTTGCGTGTCGCGCCACAGATCAGGACTCAACTGCTGCCACAGTTCGTCGGACGCGTGATTCCACGACCAGTGCAGATTGAGCGCCAGTTCGTAGAGGGTGTTGACACCGTCACGCTCACTGAACTCAGGCGCTTCAAGATCGCCGCTCATGGCGAGTCTGCCTGCGGCTGCACCACCACGCTTTGATTCACGCTCAGGTGTCGAGAAGACCTGACAAGTCAAGCGCCTCGCGCTGTTTGGGCGTATCGCTGGGTGACTTGGGTGGCAGGCTCGCATAGACGGTCGCGAGTGCCACAACAATCGATCCCAGTTCACCGGAGTCCATCGGACCGACGCGGCGCTGCGCGATTCTGGTGGCTTCGAAATGCAGCGCCGCTACAATGCCCGCCGCTCGCGTGACGTCTTCGTTTTGTACCTCGTCGAGATCTTCGAAATGCGTCTTGTCCATTGATCACCTGCCCTTTTTATCGTCTATGCCACCGCGCGAGCGCAAAGGCTGTTGGCCACCATCAGCCGCGCCGAGTGCCGTCAAGAACCTGTCGTCAAAGCCGCGCCAGCAAAGTCTCGAGCGGCGGCTGGATTGGCAAGGCAACCTGAAAGGCAGTACGTCCGTCGTTCGACTCGGCCCATACCATGCCGCCGTGGGCGGATACGATCTCGCGCACGATATAAAGTCCAAGTCCGAGATTTTTTCCTGAAGCAGCTGACCTGGACTGCACCTCCGGGCCCCTCACCAGCGGTTCGAAGATCTTTCCCAGTGCCTCGGGGGGAATGACGGCCCCGTGATTCTCGACGGTGAGCGACGTCAGTTGCGGCTGACTGCGCAGGCGCACCGTGATGCCGCGCCCGGGCTCTCCGTAGGAGATCGCATTCGAAAGCAGGTTGCGCATCACCTGCCCCATGCGATGCGTGTCCCAGCGACCGGGCGCCGCACCCAAGGTGTCCAGTTCAATGGTGGCCGCCGGATGCGCCGCCGCGACATCATCGATGGCGAGCGTGCAGATCTCGTTCATATCGCTTTCAACCCGGTGAATCGGCATGTCAGCCGTCAGCGTAATGCGCGCGAACTTCAGCAGGTCGACCACCATGGCGTCGATCGTCGAGGTACTGCGCTTGATGCGTTCGACCGACTGCAGTGCGCGGTTATCGATCGGCACTGCACGCCTCAGAATTTCGGCACTCATGGCAATTGCTGCGAGAGGGGTGCGGATATCGTGACCGATCATGCCGATGAAGAGATTCTGCCCTCGCTCGATCTCGGCCGTATAGCGGGCGATCGATTCAGCCAGGGCCTCGTCGATGGCCTCGTGAAAGCGCGTCGCCATCATTTCGTCTGTTGCGCGTGCGATGCGCACTTGGCGCCACGATCTGAGCACACTTGAGCGTAGCGCCCGGTATTCAGCCGCCATTTGTGCGATATCGAAGCCTGCCTGTTGCCGTAGTGCACCGTAGGCATTGGCTGCCGTCTCGGCGACCACCAGTGCCGGCACTGCGTGGCCTTGCGACTTCAAAATGGATTCCTCGGCCGATTGAGCCGTCTCGACGTCAACCGCGATCGCCAGCAATATCGATCTGGCGTGGTTTGTCAGCACCAGAGAAGTGCGCTGTTGCGAGACGCTCGAGAGGGTGAGTGCGAACTCCTGCCATTCCTCAACGACGGCATCGAGGTTGTTGCGGATGAACTCAGGCAGACTCATGGCGCTTTCCCCGGAAGAACGCCCGACTCGGAAGACGGGCTAGATGCAGGCGCACATCTGCGGCCGACAAGGCGCAGTGGTGCTGCTTGCAGCACAGCGGCTAGGCAATGGTTCCCATACGGTCTGCGGCGCGAAAGAAACGTCTTGCCAGCTTGAGCAGTTCGCCGTCGCTTGGATGGTCTGCCGGTTCCACGCCGATGACGCGATCGAAGATGGCGTGGGCGTGCTGCTCCATATGCTTTTGCAGTTCGATGCGCTCGTTGGCGGGTCCGACGATCAGGATCTCGCCCGCGTCCGCCAGCGCTTCTTCGACCTCGTAGTGGTAGGCATGGTCTTCCGGGGCATGACCAGAACCGCTCTGACCCCGCTTGTGATGCAGGTTGCCATTGCGATGCTTCGACCTCAGCGTCAGTTCCTCGCTGGCATCCGCGTTGAACTGGATGACATGCGCTTCATCGTGGTCAATCCAGACTATTGCGTGCGGGTATGACATAGAAATCCCAATCGTGTGTGACATCCGTTTGCTCCCCAGCGCTTCCACATCAGCGATGGCGCGGTGAGCAAGTTCCAAGTATTGATACGAACGATACTGGTCGCCCGTGGCGCCCGTAAGCATCGGAAAATACCTATTCGTGGTGAACATCTGGCAAGGCTGTTACCGGCCCACCCACCATCGTTGAATGATGGAATGCGGCACTGCATGTCGTTGCAGCGGCCGAGGTGCTCAGGGCAGCAGTACAGCGGCACCTGAAAAACGCCCGGCGCGCAGATCGGCAAGCGCTTCGTTGGCGTGTTGCAAGGCGTAAGTCTCGACCTGCACATCGATGTGCATGGCAGGGGCTGCCGCAAGAAACTCGACGCCATCCGCGCGCGTCAGATTGGCAACCGACATGAGCGAGCGCTCGCCCCAGAGCAGCTGGTAAGGAAAACTCGGGATGTCGGACATATGGATCCCGGCGCAAACCACCCTGCCGCCCTTTTGCACGGCTGCAAGCGCGAGCGGCACCAGTCCACCCACAGGCGCGTAGATGATGGCCGCATCGAGCTTTTCAGGAGGCGACTCTTCGGAGCTGCCGGCCCACACTGCGCCGACCCTCAAGGCGAAGCGTTGCGCTTCAGCATCCCCGGCACGGGTGAACGCGAACACCGAGCGGCCTTGCGCGCGCGCAATCTGCGCGACGATGTGACCTGCAGCACCGAATCCGTAAATGCCCAGATTCCGGCCGGGCCCTGCCATCTTCAGCGAGCGCCAGCCGATCAGGCCGGCACAAAGCAGCGGAGCGATGCTGGCATCGGATCCTTCTTCGCCAAGAGCAAAGGCGAAGTGCGCATCGGCGATCACACTCGAGGCGAAGCCGCCGTCGCGCGTGTAACCGGTAAATAGTGGCCGGTCACACAGATTCTCGCGCTGACTAAGACAAAACGTGCAGGCGCCGCAGGTGTAGCCAAGCCACGGGATACCGACCCGCTGGCCGATGGCGAGGTGCTCGACGCCAGCACCGACCGCATCGATGCGCCCGACGATTTCGTGGCCAGGAATGATCGGCAGCACCGGATCAGGCAGCTCGCCGTCGACCACGTGCAGATCAGTGCGACACACCCCGCATGCGAGCATGCGCACCCTGATCTGGCCGGCTGCCGGCCATCGGTCGGGCAACTCGGTATAGACGAGAGGCGCGCGCAAAGCATTGAGAACCATGGCATGCATGTCAGACCCGAAGTGTGGCTAGTGGGAAAGAAGCGAGCAGTGCGACTCGTGCAGCAGCAGGTCGCGCGTCACCCCGCCCAGCACCCATTCGCGAAGGCGACTATGGCCATAAGCGCCGGCCACGACCAGGTCGGCTCGCCGTTCCTCGATCAGGGCATTAAGCGAAGTCGGATCCTCTCCGCATGAAGGCGATGTGATGCATTTGGCCTCGATACCGTGCGCGCGCAGCCAGCGCGCCACGCTGTCAATCTCGACTCTTGCCGCATCGATCTGCTCTGCGGTCACAAACTGCGCCAGCTCGACACGCTTGGACAGCTTCAAGAGCGGCAATGCGTCAGCGATGGCGCGTCTCGTCTCGCGGGTATCTTTCCAGGCGACCAGGGCATGCTCGAGTGTGAAACTGGTAAAGCCACGCGGCAGCAGCAGAACCGGCCTGCCAGCCTGCATCAGCAGCGCACCTGTATCGGAGCATCGCGTGGACGGCGGGTAGGTGCGCACACCGCCTGCCGTGACGATCAGATCGGCCGCGCATGCATGGCGGCTGACAAAGTCGGCGACCGGCTCGTACAGGGTCGCGGCGTACCAGCTGGTCGAGTCGGCCGAGCCACTAAACGCCGTTTCCGAAAAAGCACTGCGAAACTCAGCCTCGGCGGCTCTCAATGCACGCGTCAACTCATCCCGATCATCTTGCACCGCCTCGCCGGAATAGTAGCCGTCCCCATAGGCCAGCTGCAGCGGCTGTATTGCCGCAATGCCGATCACCCGGGCCCCGCAACGTCGCGCCAGCTGGGCTGCCACGTCAAGAACATTGTGATTCGATTCACCGACCGCAAGTGCGATCAGTAGTGTCTTGTAGCTCATTGGGTTCATTCCTGCCGGATGTGCGCGGCAGCTCGGTCTGCACGCCTAGATGCGTGCAACATAGCCCAGCCCCCCGCCGCGAAACAGCATCGGAACGTACCTAGCGCCAGGCGTTGTCCGATGTGTCACACCGCCCCGCCATGAAGACACCGCACGTGGGCACGCATGTGGGTACGTGGGTACGCACG
>CAZZVZ010000004.1:9340-24235 GCA_964657655.1 Gammaproteobacteria bacterium
GGTAGATTCCGAGGCTTGTCTGGCCACTGGAGCTATCGTTATTCTCAAGGCCATTGAGCGGCGGTCAAGCGCAGCGCCACGACGGTTGCCAAAGCGCCGCACGGCGGCGTCGCGCCCGACGCGAAGGAAGATACAGATGCCAAGAGATAGCCAACTGCAGCAGGCCGTGCTCGCAGAGTTGAGTTGGGAGCCGAGCGTGATCGCAGCGCACATTGGCGTTGCAGCACAATCCGGCATCGTGACCTTGACGGGTCATGTATCGAATTTCGCCGAGAAGCACGCGGCCGAGGCGGCTGCGCGTCGCGTCAAAGGCGTCACCGGTGTCGCGCTCGAGCTCGAGGTCAGGCTTGCGATATCACACAAGCGCGGCGACGACGATATCGCAGCTGCCGCAGTCGAGCGGCTGCGTTGGGATGTCTCGGTGCCGAAGGATTCTGTCAAGGTGAGTGTCGAACGTGGCTGGGTCACGCTCACTGGAGAGGTCGACTGGTACTACCAGAGCGACGCCGCAGAGCAGGATATGCACCGCCTGTCAGGCGTGGTGGGCCTGTCAAATCTCACCACCATCAAGCAGCGCGCCGATGCCGCAAGCCTGAGTGACAGCATCACCCACGCATTGGGACGATCATGGCTGTTCGACGGTGATTCAGTGACGGTGCGCGCCACCGGCGGCGCGGTCACACTGAGCGGCACTGTGCGCTCGCCCCACGATCGCAACCTGGCCGCCACCACTGCCTGGGCGGCTGCCGGCACTACCTCGGTCTACAACGAGATCGCGATCGCCTGATTATTTGGAAAAAACCGTGCGCGCCCGCTTGACGGGTAGCGGATCTGCTTCTGCCTGGTTGGCATCGGACGTCCAGCTCGCAGCGAGCGCCAAGCGCGCCAGCGCAGGAAGCGATTGGGCACCGGTCTTTTTCATGATCGAGGCACGATGGTTCTCGACTGTTCGCTGGCTGATCTTCAAGTCGGCGGCGATATTCTTGCTCGGCTGCCCGGCCAGCACCATGCTCATGATCTCCTTTTGACGCGGCGTCAGGGAGGCCACGTGTTTGACGGCCGCAGCGCGCCATTCGATGATCTTGTTCGAATCACGCGACTCATCGAGCGCCTGGTTGACACCTTCAATCAGCTCGGCGCGACCGACCGGCTTCTCGATGAAATTTGATGCCCCGGCCTTCATCGCGTGCACCGCCATCGGTACATCGCTATTGCCTGTAATCATGATGGCGGGCAACTGATCGCCCGATTCGCGCAAGTGTTCCAGCAGTTGCAGGCCGGTCATGCCCGGCAGATACGCGTCGATCAAGAGACAGGCCTGCTGACCCGGCCGGTATGCGTCGAGGAAGGTCCGGCATGTCGCGAAGTCTTGCACCACGCGGCCATCATCTTCAAGCAGGCCGCGCAGGCTTTCGCGCACGTGCGCGTCGTCGTCGACAACAAAAATGGTTGCCCCTTCTTTTTTTGCAGTGAGCAGGACAGGGGTCGGTGCCGCTCTGGTCTTCTCGTTCGCCAGCAGTTGCTGAATCACACTCGACATGTTTTCGGGCTTGACCGGCTTATTGAGAACGGTGCAATCCGCGAGCGCCAGGTTGTGCAGCGTCGCAGTCGAAACGTCGCCCGTCAGAATAATCACCGGGGTGGAGCTGTGCAGCAGACTGCGCAGCTTCTGACTGGTGCGCAGCCCATCCATGCCGTTTGGCAGGTTGTAGTCCATCAGAATCAGATCCGGCCGCACCTTGCCCTTTCTGACCATTTCAAGGGCGGCCTCGCCGCTTAACGCGCATGCCACCTGATGGCCCTCGCCAACCAGCATCTGTTCGAGCAGCTCGAGCACCTGGGGCTCGTCTTCGACCAAGAGAATCGTGCCGGCCAGGAGAGCGGCTTGCCTGGATTGGCGCGCAGCATGCTCTTCAGGCGCGCGTGGTGGCACAAGGTTGGCAGGCAGTGGCACTCTGACAAGAAATCCGGAGCCGCGCCCCGGCAGCGAACGCACATCGATGCGGTGGTCCATCAGCTGCACCAGGCGCTTGACGATCGACAAGCCAAGCCCGAGCCCGTGAGCGCGATCCTGCGTCGGATTGTCGAGCTGGTGATACTCCTCGAAGATGGCCTGCAACTCCTTCTCGTCGATGCCCACACCTGTATCCCAGACCTCGACGCTGAGCCAGTCCTGGTGGCGACGGCAGCCGAGCAGAACCTTGCCGGTGCGGGTGTACTTGAGCGCGTTGGACAGAAGGTTGCGAATGATCTGCTCGAGCAGACGCGGGTCGCTGTAGACGATCATGCGCGACGGCACCACTTTCAGCTGCAGATTCTGAGCCGATGCGTGATAGGCGAATTCTTCAGCAAGTGGCCGCAGAATATCGTTGATGGGGAACACGATGGATGCTGGCTGAACAGCGCCGGCCTCGATCTGATTGATGTCGAGCAGCGTGTTGAGCATGCCCGACATGGCAACCAGCGTCTGGTCGAGGCGGTCGATCAGTTTTCTCGGGCCATCTTCCTTGATGGCGCGCTTGAGCAGATTCTGCACCAGCGCCAGTGTCTGCAACGGCTGGCGCAGATCGTGACTGGCGGCGGCGAGGAACTGGGACTTGGCCGCAGTCGCCAGTTCTGCCTGACGCTTGGCCTCGTTCAAGACGCGCGTGATGCGCTTTCGCTCAGTGATATCCGTAAAAGTGATCACCACACCTTCGACCCGTCCGAGATGTGTGCGGTAAGGCAGGATGCGGCGGTTGAACCACAGGCCGTTGGCGGCCTCGATCTCGCGTTCGATCGGTGTCGGATCGCGCAACACCTGCTTCGCGTCGCTCGACAGCATGCTGTCCGATGCCAGCGACTTGAGATCTTCCAGGGGTCGGCCGATGTCGGTCGCAATGACATTGAACAGCATGCGCGTGGCCGGCGTGAAAAAACGGATATTGAATTCGGCGTTCAGAAAGACGGTCGCGACGTCGGTGCTAAAGAGTACGTTCTGCAGATCATCCGAGGTGGTGCGCTGGCGCTCCAGCGTTTCCTGCAACTGACCGTTGAGCGCCGTCAGTTCCTCATTGAGCGACTGCAGTTCTTCCTTGGATGTCACCAGCTCTTCGTTGGTCGACTGGTATTCCTCGTTGACCGACAAGGCCTCCTCGTTGATCGCCTTTTGCTCTTCTCCTGACAGTTCCAGATCGCGAATTGCGTCTTGCAGCTCTTTTCTGGTGAGATGCAATTCCAGCTCGAGCTCGGCGTTCTCGCTCTGATCGCCCTTTGAGAGTCTGACGCGCGCGCGCGCCTTGATGTCGTGGTCGTCGACAAAGGCAACCAGCAGAAGATGCTCGCCGTCGCAGATCAGTGGGCGGACATCGACATGAAATACCGGCAGTCCGGCCGCGCGGGCCGAGGCCGGTGCTGCTATCGAGACCCGTTGCTTGCTGTTGATCGCCTTTTGCACCGCAGAGCGCAGTTTGGTGCGCAACATCGGCGCTGCCATGGCCAGCAGATCATGCGAAGGATGTCCCGAGGCAATCTGCAGATAGCGCTCGATCGGGCCGATCGAATACAGTGATTCGTAGCGGTGATTGATCAGCATCACCGCCGGCGCATAGGCATCGAGCACCGCCAGGCGACATTGCTCCGCAATGCTCGCATGATGCGGGGTGCGCGACAGCGCCTTCGCGCCGGGAAGCAGATGGCTGGCATCGTTGGCGGACTTCAGCAGGAAACCAAGATCGCCAGGCCTGCTGCGTCCGATCCTTCGAAAAATGCGATTTGTCTTCGAGACCGACTCGAAGCGACCATCGGCGTGGACCACCGTCTCGGCACTGCCGAGCAGCAGCAGGCCGCCATCACGCAGCGCGAAGTGAAACAGCGCGACACTCTTGTCCTGCGCCTCGACACTGAGATAGATCAGCAGATTGCGGCATGAGATGAAATCGAGCCTTGAAAAGGGCGGATCCGACAACAGGTCCTGCACCGTGAAGACAATCGCGTCACGAAGATTGCCGGCGACCCGATAGCCGTGTTCGTTGGCGACAAAGTAGGCGGCAAGGCGCTCGGGCGAGACTTTCTCGGCAATGGTCGCCGGGTACTGCCCATCACGTGCGATCTTGACGGCATCGTCATCGACATCCGAGGCGAAGATCTGCAGCGCGATGTTCTTTTGGGCCTTGGCGATCGCTTCGTGAAACAGCATGGCAAGCGAATAGGTCTCCTCGCCGGTACTGCATCCTGCCACCCAGATGCGCAGCGGCCGGTCGTTGGGATGAGCCTCGATCAGCGCCGGAATGACCTTGTCTGCGAGGTAACCAAACACTTTCGCGTCACGAAAAAAGCTGGTGACATTGATGAGCAGATCTGCAGCGAGCAGTCCCGGCTCGACGGGATCGCTGCTCAGCAGTTCGAGGTAACGCGTGACCGCCTCGCGCGGGATTGAGGCCAGTGCCATGCGCCGCTCGATGCGACGCTGCAAGGTGCCAGGCTTGTAGAGCCTGAAGTCCTGTCCAGTCTTTTTCAGGAGTATCTCGATCACTTCGGTCAGCCCGGGCTGATGCCCGGAGATCGCCACGCTGGAGTTGCCCGGTTTCTGGTGTGCGGCTTGAATGAACGCGATCATCTCGCGCACCGGCAACACAGCACTCGCCTGACCAGTGGCGATGGCGCTCAGCGGCATGGCGTCATAGGCCGCTTCACTGGGCTCTTGCACCAAGATCATCCCTTGCGCATTGACAATCGCCTTCAGCCCTTCGGTGCCGTCACTGCCGTTTCCCGATAAGATGATGCCAACCGCGCGGCTGCCCAGTTCGCGCGCCAGTGACTGCAGCAGAAAATCGATCGGCAGGCGCGAACCGTGGCGCTGTTTGGACGGCGAGAGTCGAATGGCGCCGTGATCGATCGAAATATCCTGGCCGGGCGGGATGACGTATAGGTGGCCTGGCTCGACGACATCGTGTTCGAGCGCGGTGGCGACCTTCAGGCCAGTGCCCACCGCAAGGAGCGCCGGCAGAAGACTTTCTTGAAGAGGATCGAGATGCTGGACCAGGATGAAGGCGAGTCCGCATGCCGCGTCGACGCCGGCGATCAGATGCCTGCATGCATCAAGCCCCCCTGCCGAGGCGCCGATGGCGACAACCTTGAATGAATCCGTGGCGCGCAACTCGGTGTGTTCGGCGGCATTAGGCTGATGCGCCGAAGCGGGCGGTGCAGCACTTGCGTGGCGTCCTGACATGATCGCCAGCTTTCTCTGGGCTGACCGCTAACCAATGCGCAGGAAATCGACACACCGAAGGGTTGAGCGATGCTACACCGCTTCTGAGGCCGAGTGTTGCCGGTATCGAGGCGGGATGCGTTATGTGGTCGCTGACCGTAATTCAGCACCTGTTGGGAACACCGTGCGGTTTTCGACTGCTCCTGACGACCTATCAAAGCAGGCGCGCGCCTGTGGGTAGATTCCGAGGCTCCCCACCCGCGCGCCCGGCGCTTATTCTGTGCCTGAAGAGACGCCTTCTGAGTTCGCTCAGAGGATCGACCGCTCGACCGACGTCACCTCAGAAACAGGCAGCCATGTCCGCCATCTCCGGCATCATCCGCAATCGACACTCTTCTCGTGGCGGGTTCGACCCGCAAAAACCCATTGCCCGAGAGGATTTGCAGGAGATCCTCGAGGCGGCACGTTGGGCCCCGACACCCAACAACATGCAGAACTTCGAGATTGTGGTGGTCGACGATCCAGAAGTGCTCAAGCGCATCTGCGACATTCCAGACGACCTGCCCGAACGCTACCTGCGCGAGAACTTCGAGATGCTGCGCTTTGGTGAGAAAGAGTTGAAAGCGAAGCGTTCTGGCATGCTCGCTGCCGATTATCCAGACAACTGGACCGATCCAGACACATGGAATCCGCCTTCCAACATCTCAGCCCAGCTCACTCACCTTGGCATGACGCTCGACCAGCACCAGACTCTGTTGCTGGTGGTGTATGACAAAACCAGGCGCGCACCCGGATCCGAGCACGATGTGCTTGGCCACATGAGCCTTGGCTGCGTGATGGAAAACATGTGGCTGACGAGCGAGGCCCTGGGCGTGGGCATGCACATTTTGACCGTGTTTGGCGACGGCCAGCTCGAGCAGGCGCTGAAAGCCATCCTGATGCTGCCGCCAGAACTGGGCGTGGGCTTCGCGTGCAGCGTGGGGTACCCGCTGGTTGCCCCCTCAAATTATCTGCGGGTGCGACGCGATCTTGGCGAGTTCGTGCATCACAACCGCTTTGGCACCAAGGATTGGCGCTGGACGCTGGCTGACGCGACGGTGTGAGCCGCATCTCTCGCTGCGTGGCGCCGAGGCAACGCCGTTGCGGGGGCCTGCTACACCGCACGCATCACAAGCATTGCGGCCAGGTGCGATTCCAGTTCGGAAATCGAGAACGGTTTGGTCAGGTGAGCGATGAAGCCTGCAGCGAGACTCTCCTCGATATCGCGTTGCTGACCGTAGCCGCTCAAGGCAATGGCCGGTATTTTGCCAAGGGTCTCGCGCGCCAGCTCGTGACCGTGCCCATCAGGAAGTCCAAGATCGCACAGCAGCAGGTCAAACCGGTCGTCGCGCAGCCGCTCCCGCGCCGCGGATACCGTGCTTGCAAGAGTGGCGACATGACCGATGGCTTCAAGCAGCACCAAAATTGCAGCGGCCGTGTCCGCGCTGTCTTCGACCAGCAGGATGTGCAGCGACGCAAACGGCATGGGGGATTGCCGGGCCTTCAGGGCGAGTGCCTGACTGCCCTGGACCACCAGCGGTAGCGTGACCGTAAAGGTCGCACCTCGACCGAGACCAGCGCTTTGTGCCACGACGGCACCGCCATGCAGTTCCGCCAGAGAACGGGCGATCGACAGGCCAAGTCCCAGGCCGCCAAAACGCTCGGAGATTGATGCATCGGCCTGCTGGAACGGTGCGAATATCTGTTCCAGAGATTCGTGTGCGATGCCAATGCCATCGTCGACCACGGCGATCTTGATCGATCCGGATGCGACATTGCTTACCTGGACCAGGACGTGGCCGCCTGCGCTGGAAAATTTCAGGGCGTTTCGCACCAGGTTCCAGACCACCTGCTGGATGCGCGCCGAGTCGACGTACGCGTTTGCATACTGTGCCTCACGCGTCACTTCCAAGCCGACAGACTTCTGCACGAAATCGGCGCGCAGCATGTCAAGCGCGTGATCGATGATCTGGTAAAGATCGGCTTCTTGACGCGAAACCCGCAGCTTGCCGCGCTCGATGCTAGTCAGGTCAAGCAGGTCGTCGATCAGTCTGGCCTCCAGCTCGACATTGCGGCGGATCATCGGCAGCAAGCCCTCCATGCCAGGGGGGACCTCGATGCGCGTCTCGAGCATCTGTGCGGCCAGAAGAATCGGCACCAGCGGCGTGCGCAGCTCGTGCGATAAGACCGCGAGGAAGCGGCTCTTCGAAAGATTGGCTTTTTCAGCCTCATCCTTCGAATTGCGCAGCGCCTCGAGCAAGAGCGCGCTGCGCAGGGCCACGGCAGCCTCGATTTCGGCCGGATCCCAGGCGACCGAGTGGCCGCGTCGACTCTCGACCCAGCTCTCGAAACTGATTCGCGGGTGACGCTGCTGGGGGCTGCCTGGCAGCACCGAACGTTTTGAGGTCGGCTCGCCCGCCCAGGTAATGTCGGTCACCTGCTCTTTGCGAAACCAGATCAGATAATGGTGCGGACGCGCGGTGGTCGCGATGGCCAGCATGCCGCTGGCCGTGCGGGTGAAGTTATGCGCCAGCGGATATTCAGCGCTGAGGTTGGCCGACGAAAACAGATCGCAGTGCCGCGTATCGAGCCAGCTGCAGAGCGCGTCGACGTCGTCGCGGGGCGGCGTCTGGCCCATCAGGTGGCAATGAGCGCCGCTCATGAGTGCCACGCCTTGCGCGCCGCCGAAGGCAAGCAGATCACCCCGATGCTCAGTGAGCAGCTTCATCAGGTCGCCGCGTGAGTCCCTGGCTGCCGTGATGAGCAGATCGAGCCCGGCGCGCAAGTGATCGCGTCGCGCGAGCTCGTCACGTCCGAGCTGTGCCTCAAGGTGCAACGACACCAGGTGACCGATGTTGCCGCAGGCGAGCCTGATGTCGTAGGGCACCTGCTGGGCGTTGGCGTCATGGCAGGAGATCATTCCCCAGAGCCGGCCACGGACCGCCAGCGAAATCGACATGGATGCCTCGGTCCCCATGTTCTTCATGTATTCGATATGCACGGGCGAGACGGCGCGCAACCCGGCATGGCTCAGGTCGGTCGCGCGACCTGTCGCCGGATGCGTCACGGGGATGAGCGCCGATGTCGCCCGACTGGCGCTGCAGATCAGACGAAAGCGGTTCTGCAGGTACAAAGCGCGTGCCTGCGAGGGGATATCTGCAGCAGGAAACCAGTGCCCGAAGTAGCGCACATAGTCGGCACCGGCGCGCTCTGCAATCACCTCACCGTGGTCATTGCCATCGAACCGGTAGGCCATCACCCGGCCGAAGCCCGAAAGTGCGTGCACCTTGTCCACCGCGAGCTCGCACACCTCGGCCGCGCTCATGGCGAAAGGAAGTGCGTCGACCAGCGTCTGCACGCTCCCGTGGGCATAGCCCAGCTGCAGCACGCCATCTCGCTCGGCCTGGGCGCGCTCGAGCTCGACCATCACGCTGTGCGGGTTTTGCGATGCGATAGCATCAAGATCACCAGCAGGGCTTTTCACGCGGCCGAGATAGCAGGGCGTTCGCTCAAGCATTGCTTCATCGACCAGTTCGCGCAACTCGGCGAAAAGCCGCGTGCCGAGCACCACCTCGATGCTCGCCCCAAGCAGAGCCTGTGCGTCGCATCCCAACAGTGAGCTGGCGTTGGCGCTGGCCTGCTCGATTGCGAAGCGGCGGTCCAGCACCAGCAGCACACCGTGCCCCTGGATGGCTCCAGGAATACGGATCGGCTCGGCGGCACAAGGGTCGAGCGCGACGCCATCACCATCAGCACTCAGGAGACGCACCGCTTTATTTTCCCGCGCGCTGGCGTGCCGGTCGTCTCAAAGGCTGGGAACATGCTGCGTGGACGCGAAGGGCAAAACCCATACTGGACTGTTTGCCGGTGCAGCGGTAGGAAATCTGCTTGATCCCGCAAATCGGGGGCATTGCCGATCAGCTTACTAACTCCAAGTTGCGGAACAGCCCGATTTATGCGCCTTGGGCACAACATCTGCGAAACAGAGAGCATGCGCGATGTGCGCGAAATAAGGAGCAATCATGAGCGACACTGACAAGACCATCTCGACACTGAACAATCTGATCGGCATCACCAAGGACGGTCAGAAGGGCTTCGCCAATGCTGCAGAGCATGCCAAGGGCCAAAGTCTGAAGACACTGTTTAGCAGCTACTCGGCACAATGCGCCGCGGGCGCGACCGAATTGCAGAATCTGGTCAGAGGCCTGGGTGGAGATCCCAAGACCGACGGCACCATGAGCGGCGCCATGCACCGTGGCCTGGTGGATATCAAGGCTGCCGTGTCAGGTCACACCGACCATTCAATCCTGGTCGAATGTGAAAAGGGCGAAGACGTGGCCAAGAAGGCTTACAGCGACGCCCTGAAGGAAAACCTGCCTGATTCAGTCCGCCTGATCGTCGCACGCCAGAACCTGGAAGTGATCGCACACCACGACACCATCCGTGATCTGCGCGACGAAACAGTCGCTGCTTAATCAAACCACAGGCGCATTGCGCCTGTGCTGAAGCACCTGCGGGCCAATGCCTGCTGGCTCACGCCGGCAGGTATTGGCCCGCAGTGCTCTTGAGCGAAAACCAGATCCGACCACGAGATCAAGACCAGCTTCAGGATCCGTACTGATCGAGCAAACCGATCAGTTCAGCCGGGTCAAACGGCTTGGTCAGATGGGCATCGAAGCCGCTCGCGAAAGCCCGCATGCGGTCGTCGTCCTGACCCCACCCAGTGGCTGCAATCAGCACCATATCCTTGCCCCAGGCTTCCTGGCGGATGCGCTTGGCGAGCTCATAGCCATTAAGCCCTGGCATGCCGATGTCGAGCAGCATCACTGACGGACGCAGCTCCTTGGCCATCTCAAAAGCCTTCAGCCCATCGTGCGCCGATGCGACGAAATGGCCCTGCAGCTCGAGCAAGGTGGCCAGGCTTTCGACCGCATCGCGATTGTCGTCTGCAATGATGATGCGATGACCGCTGCTTGCATGCTGCTCTGGCACGCTCAGCGCAGCCAGATGCGGTACCTGCTGCGACACCGGTAGTCGCACCGTGAATTCACTGCCGCGTCCAACGCCCGCGCTATACGCTTCGACCACGCCACCGTGCAGCTCGACCAGACCTTTGACCAGGGCAAGGCCAATCCCGAGGCCCCCTTCGGAACGCTCGAGCGCGGCATCTTCCTGGGCAAACATCTGGAACACAGACTCAAGCGCCACCGCACTCATGCCAATGCCGGTATCCGTCACGCTCAACTGGCATTCGCCTGGGTTGAGCAGTCGCAGGCGTATCTTGATGCTGGCACCTGCATCGGAATATTTGCCGGCATTGGTCAGCAGGTTGGAAATCACCTGGGCCACCCGGATCGGATCGGCTTCGATCCAGATGGTCTCGTCGGGCACCAGCACCTCGAGCTGATGCTTCTTCGCATCGATGATCGGACGCGCGGTTTCGATCGCTGCGGTAATGACCGCCTGCAGGCTGACGTACTCTTTCTTGAGCACCAGCTGGCTGCGCGTAATGCGCGCCACATCGAGCAG
The DNA here is from genome assembly GCA_964657655.1 of Gammaproteobacteria bacterium. Lineage (GTDB taxonomy): Bacteria > Pseudomonadota > Gammaproteobacteria > Burkholderiales > Burkholderiaceae_D > CAJCIC01. The sequence goes on from CAZZVZ010000004.1 coordinate 20,097, forward strand.
ATCGTCGAGCAGGCGCGCCATATGCGCCACCTGGCGACTGACAATGGCAGAACTCTTCTGCAGGGCCGCCGGCGTCACCGCACTGTTCGACAGGACATGGGCCGCGTTGCGAATCGGTGCCAGCGGGTTGCGCAGTTCGTGCGCCAAGGTGGCCAGGAACTCGTCCTTCCTTCGATCGGCTTCCATCAGGGCGCGTTCAGCCAGCTTGCGGGCTGTGATGTCAGTCAGGATGCCGACCATGCGATCGCCCAACCCGCCGGTCAGAAACACGCTGCCGTGGATTTCGAGCCAGCGCACGCCCGCATCCGGGCGCACCAGCCGAAATTCGACGTGCAGTTCGCGGTGCTCGGTGAGCGCTGCAGAGATGGCACGCTCGACCAGGTGGCGTTCGTCTGAATGCACCAGTTGCAAGAAGTGCTCAGTGCCCCAGTCAGACGGGGTACCGTTGATGCCGAGGATGCTGAAGTAGAGCGCCGAGCCGGTGAATTTGCCGGTGTCGAGTTCCACGCTCCAGTCGCCGATGCCGGCCGACTGCAAGGCGAATTCGAGCCGGGCACGACTTTCCTTTAAGGCCACCTCGGCTTTGACGCGCGCTGAAATGTCACGCATCACCGCAAGAAAGCCAGTGCGCATCCCCTCGTCGTCGAACATACAGCTCAAAGTGCATTCAAGCTGCATCACGACGCCGTCACAACGGGTGTGGATGGTCTGTCCGCGCCAGAAGCCACCCGCCTCGAGCGCCCGATCGCAGGCACGCTGGTCGGCAGGTGTAATCCACTTCTGGGTGTAGAGCGACTCGAGCGGGAGCCCCAGAATGTCCGAGCCGCTCTTCAGATAACGGCGCTCGGCCGCGGGATTGACATAGATGACGCGCAACTGGGTATCGGTCGCCACCACCGCGTCTTCCATCTGCGCCAGGGCATCGCCGCGCAGCCGGTTCGAGGCCGCATCTGCGGCGCCCAGCGTATAGACGTGACCGCCCACCACGATGGCGTCCACTTCACCACCGTGCAGAGCGCGCAGCGTGCCCTCGGCTTCTTCCAGCCGGTAACGCAGCGAAGCGATTTCTGCCCGCTCTTCGGGCCTGTTGGCGGTGTCGCTCATGTTTGGGTCTGTGACGGTGGCGCCTTGCATGTCGTTCGCCGCAATCAGATAGCGAGTTCCAGGCCTGCCAGAATGCGCGGCGTGTCTGACATGTCGCCTACGAACCGGACCACTGGCAAAGGACGTTCGCGCACCAGCATCGGGACCGCCACGATCTGCTCGCGCATGGCGAGCTTGCCCTGGTTGGTGATATCGATGATCTGCAACTGGTAACGCCCGACCAGATATTGCTCGCAGATGGCGCGTACGTTGACGATGGCGCGTGCCGAGCGCGGCGTGGTTCCAGCGACGTACAGGGTGAAGAGATGCGCCTCATGCTCTGCGTTGTGGTTTTGTCCCTGGTTCAGGAATTCCTCAGGCGAGACCTGTTTTTGATTCACGAATTCATGACCGGTTTGATATCGAGTCCGACCAATACCTTGTCTTCGTTGGACAGATCGCCAATGATCTTCTTGATTGGCTCTGGAAGCTTTCGTACCAGCGTGGGCACTGCCAGGATCTGGTCGCCGGCTGCAAGCTTGGGGTTGCTGAGCAGGTCAACGATTTCAATGTCATAACGCCCCGCCAGATGATCCTCGCAGATTTTTTCGAGATTGCGGATCGCGGCGATCGATTTGGCGGTGTGACCTGCCACGTACAGCTTGAGCTGGTATTCGGGTCTTGTCCCCTGTGACGTTTTTCGAGCCATCATGATTTCACCAGACGGGTTGATTGTCTGCGCTTGGACGGAGCAGGTTTCGCGAGCACGGGGGGTTTTCCGGCCTGCAGATCCTGCTCATGACGTCTTGCATATCCTGTGAGCGGCGCACCGTGCGACATGAAGATGTCGACCAGGTCAAGGCCATTGCTGGTGATGATGAATTCGCGGATCTGATTTGAATGCTCCATGCCGCGCGACTTGAGCACCTGCAGGGTTCGAATCCGTTCGCGGTTCTCAGGCAGGTTGTTCAACAGGATCCAGGTATCCATCAGGGACGAGATCCCGGTTTGCGTGTGCGCAACTGCCAAGGGAGCATCAGATGTCAGATTGGTAAACATCACGGTAATCGAATGATCTTTGAGAAAGTCGATCAGGCGCATCAGGGTTGGCTTCAGACCGGTATCTTCGGAATCGAGCGAAAGATTGCTCATCGGGTCGATTACCACCACGTCGGGCTGGTAGTCCAGCACCAGGTCGTGCATCTGCATCAGATGCTGTTCCAGTCCGTACAGCGTGGGACGCGATGCGTGCACCAGCAGCAGTCCTGAATCAATCCACTTTTGCAGGTTAAGACCGATCGAGCGCATATTGCGCACCAGCTGGCTGGTCGACTCTTCGTAGACGAACACCAGCACCTTTTCGCCGCGCCTGCATGCCGCGTCGGCAAAACTTGCAGCGATGCTGCTCTTGCCGGTGCCAGGCGAGCCTGAAACCAGCACGCTACTGCCGCGAAACGGGCCCTTGCCGCCCAGCATTTCATCCACCTTGGGAATGCCTGTAGGCACCCGCTCGCGAATCGCCTTGTGAGCAAGACGTAACGATGTGATCGGCATCACCGAGATGCCGCGGTCGCCGATCATGAATGGGTACTCATTGGTTCCGTGCGAGGAGCCGCGGTACTTGACGATGCGCATGCGTCGCGTGGAGATCTGTTCACTGACTCGGTGATCGAGCAGAATCACGCAATCGGCGACATACTCCTCAAGGCCGTAGCGCGTCAGCGATTTCTCGCCGCGCTCGCCGGTGATGATGGCTGTGATCCCGACTTCCTTCAACCAGCGAAAAAGGCGGCGCAACTCGGCGCGCAGCACCGCTTCATCCTTGAAGCCGCTAAAGAGGGCCTCGAGCGTGTCGAGCACGACGCGCTTGGCCTTGACCGACTCGATTGCATGGCGCAGGCGAATGAACAGACCTTCGAGGTCGTACTCGCCGGTTTCCTCGATTTCGCGCCGCTCGATATAGACGAAATCAAGCGCCAGTTTCTTGGCGCGCACCAGGGCATCGAGATCAAAGCCCATGGAGCGCATGTTGACCGTGAGCTCGGCCTCGTTTTCTTCAAACATCATGAAAACGCCCGGCTCTTTGAATTGCAGTGCGCCGCGCACCAGGATTTCAGCGGCCATCATGGTCTTGCCGCAGCCCGCACCGCCACAGATCAGTGTCGGGCGTCCCTCGGGGATTCCGCCCCCGGTGATTTCGTCCAAACCGGCGATGCCGGTTCGCGCTTTGGTCAAAGCGGGACCGCCCACCGGCGTTGCGCTTTTCCTCGAAGTCGTTGCCACGTCGTTCCCTTTCCGATCAATTCGATTTTTTCGTTTTTGCTTGCCTGACGCAGTATCGCAACCTCAGTGCCAGCCCCTCGCCACTGTAAATTAGGCTATGCACGATTTTCCGTGCGAAAGTTTTACAAAAATGCGCAAGTTCTCACCTGCCAGGCTCAAGTTGCGACTGGCGATGCCGGTTATCTGCAGGTAAAGGCGCTTTGCCGAACTTGACATCGCCTGCCGGGACTAGACTGAAGAACACGCCGCGCAACCATGGCGCAACGTCAATAATTGAATATTCCACATTCCCGCAAAACAAATGTGCGACGTCCGCCGAAGTGTGTACTAACTTCTATTCAACTAGAGCAGGCCGTGAAGCCATCTGCTAGGCACATCGACGAGCAGCAACGGCTCGGCGCGTTGCGCCAGCGGCAGATCCTCGACACCCTGCCAGAGCAGGCCTACGACGACATCGTGGCGCTTGCGGCAGGGCTTTGTGACACGCCGATCGCGCTGGTTTCCATGATCGACCTCGATCGCCAGTGGTTTAAAGCCTGCTTTGGTATGGCCGGCGGCCAGACGCCAGTCGAGTACTCCTTTTGCGCCCACGCGATTCAAGAGCCCGACCAGATCTTCGAGATCGGCGACGCGCTGCTCGACCGCCGCTTTTCCGACAACCCCGCGGTCACCGGCGAGCCGCATATCCGCTTCTACGCCGGCGCGCCGATCGTCCTCAAGGGCGGTGAGGCCATGGGCGCCGTGTGCGTCATCGACCGCAAGCCACGCCGCTT
>CAZZVZ010000005.1:0-23040 GCA_964657655.1 Gammaproteobacteria bacterium
CAGTGGTTCAATCGTGACGACGCGGAAGCGGCAATCGCGCGCGACAACTATGACCTGATCATTCTTGACATCGAGCTGGGCCGGGAACGCCATGCCGGGGTTGCGCTGATCAACGCCATCAACAAGCGCCGTGGCGCGCCGGTGCTGGTGGTCTCTGCAATGCCGGCCACCATTTACCGCAGCATCATGAAGGCGCTCGACGCCTGGGACTACCTGCAAAAGACCACCTTCAGCGAAGCCGATTTCATTGAAACATTGCTCGAGATGCTGCGCGCCTCGCGCGACCGCAAGAATGCAGCTCCGAGCCCGCTCGCGGCGCCTCTTAGCGAGCTCTCGCTCGACCCCCTGCGCCAGGCAAGTCCGATCTGGCGCGGTCAGCGTGTCAACCTGCCCTTGACGGCGCAACGCATCCTGGCGGCGCTCTACCAGCGGCGCGGTGACGTGGTCTCGTACGACGACCTGTTCCAGGTGGTCAAGAGCGGCCGCAACCGAGACAACGTGCGCAAGCACGTCAGCACCATCCGCGACGCATTCAAGGAAATCGATCCGCAGTTCGATGCGATCGACAACATTCCGATGCGCGGCTTTCGCTGGTCGGACGCTTCCTCGCCAGGTCAACGGGACGATTGATGCGACTCCTGCAGACGCTTGCATCATTTCGACTGCGGCTGCTGTTTCGCGGTGCCTTCCTGGTGCTGCTTGCTATCGGCGCGGTCACCCTGTTCTACGTGCTGCGCGAAGAAAAGCAGCTGAGCTACGACGACTACCAGTATGGCTTTCAGAAGAATATTGCCCAGATCACCACCCGACTGCGCCATCCGACCGGGCAGCTGGCCCTGCTCAACCCACATCGCGCCGGCCCCGACGCCAGGAATCTGCACCCGGTGTTGCTGCCTTATGCCGCAATCGACTTCGACGACCAGTCGAAGGTGCGCCAGGCGATCGAGATGACGGGCTGTCTGACCCAGTACGTCAACGATGGGTCGCTTTGTGTTGCCATCGGCAACAGCCCCTGGGCCGGCAGCTTTGTGTATATCGCCGGGTTCTTCGACAGCGGCGATCTCACGCCGCATCCTGTGGGCGTCAAGGATTTCGACGCCTTCGACCGGGTCCAGGTCGAAATTGCCATGCGTGACCAGACGGAGCGCTTCATCGCGCCCTTCGAACTGGTCAGGTCCGCCGGCTTGGCGCGCGCCGGTCAGCGCGGCGCATTGACGGGATTTGTCGAAGACGAGAACGGCAACCATGGCGGCAGGCCGGATCGCGATTTTCGTGGCTGGCTATGGCAGTCGGAGACCTGCCTGAATGGTGCGGCGGCACCGGACTGCGCACGCCGTTCTTTTTTCTCGATGCGGGTGCCGGTGGATGTGCTGCGCCGCGAGCGCGATGCAAACGCGCATGCACCGTGGCCGCCAAAAGATCTTGACCGCATCGATGTACACGTCAGCGTGCTCGCGCCAGGCGAGGGCGCTGCGCGTTTCGACAGCAGGGCACCACGCCTTGCCAGTCCATTCGAGTTGACCGACCTGACGCCTCTGCTGTTGCCGGGCGAGACGCTCAGCATCTCGCGCGTTTCGCTCAGTCCCGAGGCGCCGATCATCGAACTGCGAGGAGACGCCGCGTCAGGCGCCGACGTCTGGCCGCCGATCGAGCGACTGATCAGGAGTCTGCCCGTCAGCGGCTATGACCAGCCTCTCTCGGCGAGCGAAACCATCGTCACGCCATCTGGCAACTACCGGGTGGTGCTCAACGGCGATGTGCGCAACATCAATGCCCAGCTTGGCATCATCGCTGCGCGCATCTCGGGGTTCGTGGGCGCCATGGTGGCAGCCATCCTGCTCGCCTGGGCGGTCATCGAAGCCGGCATGATTTCGCGCATTACGACGCTCAAACGCCGCGCCGAAGCTGTCACGTCGACCATGCGCGAGCTCGGCGACGTGGATCGCTTCGATGTTTCGGATCTAAGGGGCGGCGACGAGCTTGGCATTCTCGCCACGTGTCTGTCCAATCTCCTCAAGCGCATCAAGGAGGATGCGCTCCGCGAGCGTATCCGCGCCGACCACGACAAGGATATGTGGCAGGCCGTGGGGCACGAAATCATGTCGCCACTGCAATCGCTGTTGGCGCTGCACGGGGACGACAGCGACAGCAGCCGCCGCTACATCCTTCGCATGCAGCAGGCCATCAAGGTGCTGTACGGCAGCGCCAGTCCAAGTGAGGCCTTTGAAAGCACCCGGCTGCAGCTGGTTCAGCTCGACCTGGCCGAGTTCCTGGCCAACGTGGCGCGCAACGCAAGCTTCGTGGGCATCGACGACGTGGTGTTCGAGCCAAGACGCGACGCAATCTTCGTGCGCGCTGACGAGTATTCGCTCGAAGACGTCATCACCCATATCCTGCGCAACGCCGACCGCCACAGAATCCAGGGATCGCCAATCCGCATCAGTCTTTCCTCCGAGCAATCTTCTGCGGTGGTGGTGATCCACAACCGGGGAGCGCCGATCTCCGAACAGTTCATCGACAGGATCTTCGAGTACGGTGTCTCCGATCAACGCGACTCCGCAGCGCAAGGCAATCGTGGACAGGGTCTGTTCGTGGCCAAGACCTATATGGCAAAAATGGCCGGCACCATCGAGGCCAGAAATGCCGTCGATGGCGTCGAGTTCGTGCTGGCGTTGCCGCTCAGTGAAGCCGAGCAGCCCGCCTGATGAAAAGCGCGCCTTTGCCGCTACCAACCCGTGATGATGCGCTGCTGCATGGACCGGCGATCAAGCGAGCCACTTGGCGATGGCGGGGTATGGCCATGCTGCGCGGCTGGGGCGCGGTGGCAGCCGGGTACACCCTGGCGGGCCTGGCCACGGTCCTGTTCACCACCAGGCTTCACATCATGCGAGAGAGCTGGCTGGATCGAATGGTGCCGTTCGATGCCTCGGCCATCTGGCTCTATCTCTCCTTTTTCCTGTTCATCGCCATGGCGTTCTTTTTCGGGCCAGACCGACGGATCGAGCGCCTGGTGACATCGATGCAGATCTGCGCATGTGTCGCATGCTGCATATTTGTCATCTATCCGACCTCGCTCGAATATCCATCGCCTGGCGATGGCGGCCTGTCGGTCGGTCTCTTGAAGGTGCTCAGATGGCTCGACGTGCGGAGCAACTGCCTTCCTTCATTGCACTCGGCATTAACGACGGCCTGTCTCTTCACGATGCTGTCGCGGCGAAGTCTGTTTCGATCGCTGCTGGTGACGCTTTGGGCGCTCGCGATCTGTCTCTCCATCGTGCAATTACGCCGCCATGTGGCGGTCGACGTCATGGCCGGTGCTGCCTTGGGGGCGACCAGTTATGTGGTTGCCTGGTGGACGGCCGGGGCGCGGCAGAGAGGGCAAAATCCCGAACAAGCAGGCGGGCTGGTGACTCGGACAAGGTAAGCTTCTGGTCGTGAATTCCCATGCGCGCCATGCGCCAATGGAGGCCGCAGGATGCAAGACAGCATTCTCGATGTTCATCACGCCATCGATACGCGAAGAATTGGCCGGCCTCAGATCGTCGTCATTGCACTGTGCGGCCTGATGATGCTGGTCGATGGCTTCGATACCCAGACGATCAGCTACGTCGTGCCGAAGCTGGCGCTCGAATGGGATCTCGCCAAGGATGCTCTGGGAGCGATATCCTCCTCGGCGCTGATCGGTTCCGTCATCGGCTATTGCTTCGTATCTGCGCTGTCGCTTCGCTTTGGCCACAAGCGCCTGCTGGTGATCGAGACTCTGGTGTTTTGTATCTCCACCCTGGCGACCGTCCTGGTGACCGACATGACGCAGCTGCTGGCACTGCGCTTCATCACCGGCCTGGCGCTCGGCGCCGTCATTCCGAGTGCGATCGCCATGGCCTGCGAGTACAGCCCGGCGCGGCGGCGCGCAAGCTGCGTGCTGCTGATCTACTGCTGCTATTCGCTTGGCTTTGTCGCTGCCGGAATCGCCGCCGCAACGGTAATGCCCGCCTACGGATGGCGATCGCTGTTCTGGATCGGCGCCGCCGCACCGTCACTCCTGCTGGCACTGCTCATGGTGCTGCTGCCAGATTCGCTCACATTTGCCGCACAGCGCAGTGGCGGCAGGGAACGGCTGTCATCCATCATGCAGCGGCTCTATCCGAACGACCCGACCCTGGTTGGGCGGTCCTTCGAATGCATCCATGCGCCTTCGACCCGTCATGGCGTGGCAGGTCTTTTTTCGGCAACGGCTGCGCTCGGAACGCTGCTGCTGTGGTCGATCTTCTTCATCAACGTCGCAGTGTTCTACTTCCTGCAAAGCTGGCTCCCGACCATGCTCACCAATCTTCACTACACGCAGGTGCAAGTGGTTCAAATCACTGCCTTGACCACGGTCGGCGGCGCGCTCTCGGTCATCATCGTCGGGCCCGCAATGGACCGTTTCGGCCGGTACCGCGTTCTCGTCTTGCTGTACCTGGTCAGCGCCATCTTCGTCGCCAGCATCGGCGTTGCGCTGTCCTTTCCGGCGGCGGCCCTGATGGCGACAACCTTTTGCGCGGGATTTTGCGTCAGCGGCAGCCAGAAAAGCGTGATCGCGCTCTCGGCGCTGTTCTACCCGGCCGACCTGCGTCCCACCGGCGTTGGCTGGGCGCTCGGCGTTGGACGCATCGGTGGCGCTGCGGGACCGGCGCTGGTGGGGATGATGTATGCGCGCCAATGGTCGCTTGACCATATTTTCTACCTCGCGGCGCTGCCCGTCTTACTCGCTGCGTTGGGGGTCATGGCGATGTATCTGCGCTACCGGGAGGTCGGCCACGATGCGCCGTTTTCAGCGAGTATCGATGCGCCGGTGTGAGGGCCGGCGTCACCCCGGACTGGCTAGACCATGCTCTTGAATCTGCCTGTCCCGGGCAAGATGCCCAGGCAAGCAAGGAGCGCGGTCACGATCAGTTCGATCACCAGCACGATCAGGCCATAACTCATGAAAAAGCTCAGCGCGGCGGCCTGGCCTGCTGCTCTTCCCGCTTCGGTAGAACCTGCAGCGAAGCCGGCCATGAAGCCGACCACGGCTCCGATGAAAAAATTGATGCTAAAGCGTACCGGAAGAATCCACAGCAGCCCGAACAACACGCGCATGAAGATACTTCGCCTCAAAACGGGGAGCGGCATTTGCAGCATTTTCAGTATCCATCAGGGCCGCTCGCTTGGTCTAGACATCAATATTGTCGATGATCTTCCTGCGTTGATTCATTCGCCGAGCCCTGCTCTGAGTCAGAAAGCGCTCATGAGTGCGGCGCTGCAGCTGGCTTCAGACAGGTCGCGGTTTTGTAGATCGCCACGCGCAGAGCCTTCAGGTCTTCTGGCGTCACAGCCGGCAGCACGACGGGCAGCCCGCATGCTCTTGCCGTGCTGGTGCGCATTTGCCGCGGCTGCATTGACATCGTGTCGAGCCGTACAGCGCTCGCCTGATCCGGGTGGGCGCCGTCGGCGCGAAGCACCAGGGCCTGGTCGGCACCTCTGAGCTTCATCCATGCCTGCGACACGGCAGGCTGCAGCTCGGCCGCCTGAAAATTGACCAGGTCGAGAATGCGCAGGTCGGCTGAAGACATGTCGGCCTGCAGCCACCCGGCTGCGAGATGCATCGCGTGCATTGTGGCAGGCGGAATCTTAGAGCCGCGCAGCTCCTCGATGATCAACCATCCATCGTGGCCTGCTGCCGACATGGAATTCTCTACCGGAGGAGCGGGCGTCCCTCTGAAGTTGAGTCTGAAATAGGCGAGCTTCTTTGCAGAAGCCGGGCATTGCATTTTGGATTCGAGCGTAGTGGCAGCATCGATTAGGAAAGCATTGGAGGTGACCATGTTGTTCAAGACGGGAGCTCCAGCCGAACCCAGTTGCACCGCCATATTGGTGAACCCGCCGGTCGCACCTTCGCGGCGCGCTGCATCCGACAGTTCGGTGCTGATGGTTTGTGCGCGCCCGCAGAACTGGTCGGAGATCGTGAAGTAGATCGGCGGCGGCGCATTGGGTGGTGTGAACTGGACATGCGGGTAAGGGGTCGGGGGACTCATTTTCAGAGGCAGCGACGCTTGCGCGGCGCTTTGCGTCGCGGGCGTCTGAGGCGCTGGCTGATTGCTATCTCCGGCCACCAGCCCGACCAGCCGTGACAGTCCGAATACAACGAACAGCACCATCACGAAGAACGAACCGCCGCTGGCGCGCCGCGGTGCCGGTGCGACACGTGCGGCGCGCGCCTTCTCTTGCTGCCTGTCCCGTTCAATGAGCTGCTTTCTGACCGCAAAGTAGCGCGTGGGCCGCTCAGTCTCGGCTTCCGAGGCGAGCATCATGAACTGGTTGATCCGGATCTGGGTTTGCACCGCTTCCAGACGTTCCAGCGGTGCGCAAAGCGCGACCTCCCAGGCGCAAACAATGCGCCAGCAGATGAAAAAGATGTAAGGCAGAGCGACAGCGGCGCAAAAGGCGAGCAGTACGCCAAAACACAGGTACAGGATGCGCGCAAGAATCGGATTGGTCGCAGCAACCTGCATGCCGATGGTGCCCGCGACGGCGCTAAACACCAGTGCGCCGATCACCAGGAAGGGCGGTTTGAAAGACGGGTGGTCGCGGATCCAGAGCGCAACACGGCCGCGCCATGCCTTGGCGCGCGCTTGGTCCCACGCGTAGCGAAACCAACTGGTCGCACACACCATGCACAGCAGTTCGAGGACAGCACACACGGCCATCACTGTCGGGCTGAGATCGTAGGCGAGAGCCGCGATGCCACTGCAGACCACGAACACTGCGGCCGTGAAGATATCGGGAGCAGCAATGAGGGCACGGTGCAGACTGCGCCAGCTCAGCGATGCTTCGATCTGCCGATCGAGCACGGCTCGCGTCGAGATGGATGGTTCGGCGCGCAGGCTGTTGGCTGCTTTTTGGAGCGCCACAAAGGAGCGGCCCGAAATGAAGCGCGGCAGCGATCCCTTGGTCTGCAGCAGTCCCCTGATCCAGCGATTGCGACTCAGCAGAACAGGCAGTACCCGCGGTGCCGCCTGGCAATTGTCGAGAACTTCTGGCGGAACCTGGGCACCCACCGACTGACGCCAGCTGAACAGTTCATCGGCACAGATCAAAAGCGGCCAGCAGGGTGGCTCACTCGCGGCCAGACGCTCAAGCAGGCGTTCCTCGAATTCGAGCACTTCATCGACCGGGGCATTGCGCAGCATCTGCATTGCACTGCGAAATGCGCGCGCGATGTCTTCTGGTTCGCGATCCGCATCGACCACGCCAAACAGTGCCTCGAGCGCTGCCGTGGATACGCGCGACTGGGAAGATTGAAAAGCTGCGACATTGCTGCGTGGGCCGGCTGCTGGGGGCGGGGTTGCCAGGGGCTCGGCGCGCAGCCGCTGTCCGCTCGGTTGCGCAATGGTTCGGGGAAGCTCGCGCGGCGCGCTTGGCCGACGCGGCTCGCTGACCGGCGCCTCTTCCGCAGACTCGGGTGGGGCTGCGCGAAATGGTGCATTGAGAAACGCCAGCGATTGTTCTGGTGTCGCGGTCTGCATAGGGGCGACTTTTGCTGCCGGCTGCAGCGTCTCCATGGCCGGTGCCTCGGTGTGCGCTGCATGCGTCTCGTCCGGCGCGACTGGCAAATGAGCAGCTTGCGATGCGCCTTGATCCTCCGCTTGGCGGCGCCGTTCTCGCAGTTCAGCAATGCGCAGCGCATTTTCATAGGCGAGGCGCGCATCGGAGAATTCCTGCGGATGGCTGTCTGGCCGGTAGCGCTTGATGAGACTCGCGTAGCCGCGCTTGACATCTTTGACACTGGCGTCCCAGCGCAGTCCGGTTTCCTGCCAGATGCCCAGAGCATTGGCCACTAGAACACCATCAGGGAATCAAATGCCTTGATGCACTGAATCAGTTGAGCCCGCGCCGTGTTGATTGCGTTAGGTTCCTGGCGTTCGAGGATCGCGTTGAACTGATCGATCCAGTTGCCCACAATGGTCCGGTCCTCGCCGAGCGCCTGTTCATAAATCCGATTGGCGCGCTCCAGCACGACCAGATTCTCTTCCTGGTCGCGAGGGTGAATCTTCAGGGTGGCCAGATATTCACGGCGGCGCAGAAGTTCTTCTTCGCCAACGTCACCGGCAAGTTCCTTGATCACGAGATTGTGTCGTTGCTTGGTCAAAGGCACTTCGGCATCGACTTCGAGAATGCCGCTGACGTCGTAGGTGAGCCGTACGTCGAGATCGACCTCGCCGCGCTTCTTGGGCGGCACGGTCAGATCGATCTTCCCGAGCAGCACATTGTTCACGCACTGGCGCGACTCACCCTGATAGATCTTCAGAGAGATCTTGGTCTGGTTGTCAGAAAGGGTTGCCAGGCGATGGACCCGACTGGCCGGCACGACCGTGTTGCGCTCGATGATCGGCAAGAACAGGTCCGGGATCAGATTACCGGCGGCATCGTGTTTGGCAATTCCAACGCCAAGCGTGTGCGGGCAGACGTCAGCGAAAACCAGTTCATGAAATGTTTCGTCCCGGGACGCAAGGCCTGCACAGATCGCAGCGCCGAGCACCACGGTCGTGTCCGGATCGGGCAGTCGTGCCGGCAGGCGGCCGAACAGCTGCGTCACCAGTCGTCGAATCATCGGCATCCGGGTTGCGCCGCCAACCAACACCAGTTCGTCGAGATCACTGGCCCTCAGTCTCGAATCACGCAGGGCTTGCTCGATCGGGACACGCAAGCGCGCCAGCAGGGGAGCACAGGCCTGCTCGAATTCGGACAGGTCGATGGCGACGGCCGCCCCGGCGAGATCCACATGTGCGACGTCAGCCGCGCTGAGTTGCCGCTTCGCGCTGTCCGCTGCCACGCGTAGCAGCGCTGCGGTGCCGGGGGCCTCGAGGTCGCGCTCGGACAACAGGCTTTTTCGAGCGATCAGGGTTGCCATCACCTTGGAGAAGTCGTCACCACCCAAGAACGCGTCACCGCCGGTGGCGCGCACCTCGAGAACCCCTTCGAATCGTTCGATGATGGAGACGTCGAACGTCCCTCCGCCCAGGTCGAAAACCAGGAACTTCGCCTCGCTGGCGGCGTCGCGGATCCCGTGGGCCAGCGCCGCCGCGGTGGGCTCGTTGACGAGCCGAAGCACATTGAGTCCTGCGAGCTGTCCCGCCAGCCGCGTTGCCTTGCGCTGCTGATCGTTGAAATATGCCGGGACTGAGATGATGGCATCACTGACTTCTTCGCCAAGAAATGATTCTGCATCGGCCTTCAACGACTTGAGCACCAGCGCTGAAAGCTCCTCCGGCCGGAACTTGCGTTCCCCCAATGGAATTTCGACCGAGCTTCCCATGGAGCGCTTAAATGAGGTGGCGGCGTTGCCGCGTGCTGAAAAGGCTCTTTCACGAGCGCTCGCGCCAACCAGCATGGTGCCATTGCTGTCGATCGCGACGGCCGAGGGTGTAAGCGCGTCCCCCAGACTGTTGCGGATGATGGTCGGCTCGCCACCTTGCATGCAGGCGATCAGGCTGTTGGTTGTTCCCAGATCAATTCCCACGATCATTGGTTTTCTCCAGTCACTTCTGCGACTGCTGGTTGCGGCGGACTCGATTCAGTTGCGGCCATCGCCAGAATCTCTTCGATCCTGCGGTTAAATGGGCCTTGCAGTTTTTCATCGAGAGGATGCTGGGTTTGCAATCGCTCGAGATAACGCTGGTACTCGATCGAAACCGCGCGACGTGAGCGCCTCACTGCCGAGAACATCGCGATGAATAAGGCGCGCACGGTCGCGTTGCCGGGAGCCGCGAGACATTGGCGCAGGGCCGCCTCGAGCATGTCGCGATGTCCGAAGATATCGTTCGATTCGACCCCTTCCGGACCGAAGCAGCGGCAGCGGATCAAATCATCGATACGCATCAGATAGTCGCCGAACCATTCGTCTTGTGGGGCTTGATAAAATTCGGGCGCGTGGCGTGTGGTGCCAAGAGAAGTTTCGTAGAAGCTCAGCACCTGATCAGCCATTGCTTCGAATGACGGCTTGGGCGCCTTGAGCTCAATCACTTCTGTGAGCGTGGCCGCAATGCGTGATGCCTCCAGCTCGACCACCTGTAGGGTCACCTGCCATTGTTCGGGTGCATGCGTGATGTGCGGAGCGATGGCCCAGCTTGCCTTGGGATTGGCCTGTTTGGCATGCATCACGATGGCTTCCAGATTCCACGGCTGATTGATGAGCACCAGCCCCGGGCGTGGCTTCATCATCCAGGGCACCAGGAGGTATGGATCGGCGATGCGTCCTGATGCGAGGCGCTCTGACAGATAAACCGGCAGTGAACGGCTGAGCAGGCCGCCGATATGTGCCATCTGCTGCTGGTCGAATTCCGCGCCGTTGTGCTGGGCGCAGCTTGCACTGAAGATCACGACCGAAGGCAGCTCGGCGACCGCGTCTCCTAGAAATGCGCGCTCTTCCTCGGAGTCGGTCTTCAGCCAGAGCACGCGCGGAAACGCGGCGAAACCCACCTCGGGCGCTGTCTCCGTGGGGCTGCTGCGCCGCTCTCCGGCCGCCTTGACCAACGCCTCCTCCCAGCGGACCAGCTGCGGCCGCCACCCCGGTTGCGCCAGCGCATACAGGCTGTCAAGCAGCTCCCTCGTTCGCCTCAGGTTTCCGAGGTCCAGATTCGCCTTCATCAGGTTATTGCCAACGTTTAGGCCGTGATGCATAGGATCGAAGAGAGGCTCGCCCAGCGCCACCATCTCGGCTGCGTGGTTGTGCATGCCGAGATCGCCCGTCATGCCCATCAGAAAATCTTCGGGCACCGGTCGCGCCATCATGGTCAGCGCCTCGTCGTAGGTCTGCAGCGCGGCGTCGAGATCTCCCCCGTCGAGGTGTCGCTTTGCGATCGAAAGCCGGGCGCGCCAGCTGTTCGGAAGCGTGGCAATGCGATCGATCGCCTGCTGTTCGCCAGCAATGCCTGCGTCACGACGCGCTGCATCGATAAAGGTCAGATATGCAAGATGGTTATTGGGATCGAGCAGCAGAATGCGCGACGTAACCGCTCGCGCCTCCTGCGTATTCTGCTTCGCCAAAAAGACTTGCAATAAAGCGAGCAAGGCCGGGAGCGAGTCACCTTGTGCTGCAAGATGCTCTTCGATCAGGACTTGTGCTTCGTCGAAGCGCTTGAGGCTTCGAAGTACCGCTGCATGCAGTGCCACTGCGCGTGGAATTCGTGGTTCAAGTTCCAGGAGGCGCGCCGACGCGGGCAGAGCTTCGGCAGTGAGGCCATCTTGCATGGTGCGGCTGACGCAGGCGGCGAGTTCGTCTGGTTGATCCCATGCCGCCTTCAGGCTCGGCTCGAAAATCAACGATCGCCACTTGTCGAGCGTCACGGAGACCTGCCGGCCGAAGCTGTCGTATACATCGATCTTGCGCTCTTCGGGTGTCACTGCGCTGCTCGCAGGCGGCGATGGACGAAGCGTCATCTGACCTGGCGCTTTGACGGGCTGCTGATGAGACGGTTTGCCAAGAATGCGTCCGAGAATGCTCACGGCACCCCTGCCTGATCAAAGGAAGGCGCACCCTCGGACAGGCGCGCACGCCGTCGGGGGACCGGAATCAGGTGCCGTCGCCGGCTTGATTGCGTCTGCATAAATCGCTGGAGGTTGATCGCTGCGCGGATGCGTGCTTTTTCGAGAGTCACTCTAGCGGCGATCAGAAAGCGCCGCTTCACCCCGAGAATCTGCACACCCTGAAAGAATCTTAGATTGCTTTTACCTCCGCTAGGAATGCGAGCACTGATCCGTGGCCTGCAGGCGACAACCGCCGTTCAGGCTTGCATTTTTTGACGTTTTGCGATTCATCACGGTGCCTGCTGCAGGCGAGGACAGTTCCGGATGCTGCTTGAGCGCGTCGCCCCCGGAGCCCGCCACTGCGGCTTTGAATTCGCCTCTGGCGCGGTGCTTTAGCGGGCGAACCACAAGCGTGGCTCGCGACGTCCACAGCGTAAATCGGTTGCAGAGCCAGATTCTCCTTGACTATAAGCAATTACTTATATAAGCTATTTCTTATGAATTCGCTTGATGCTGCTTTTTCCGCGTTGGCCGACCCGACCCGGCGTGCGATTCTCGCCCGTCTTGCAAAGGGAGAGGCCACTGTCACTGAGCTCGCCAAGCCGTTCGGGATGACGCAACCCGCCATCTCCCAGCACCTGAAAGTACTTGAGGATGCAGAGCTCATCGTTCGCAGGGTCGAAGGTGCAAAACGTCCTCGCCGGCTGGTCAAGGGCCGGGTTGACGCGATGAGCCAGTGGCTCGAAACGCTGCAGATGGCTCTCGAATCAAATTACCAGCGGCTCGACGAAGTTCTGGCGGAAATGGAAAAAGACGAGAAAGGAAAAAGGCGATGAGCAAGATGACACTGAAGACTGAAGGCGATACCCATGTCGTTGTAACCCGAAGCTTCGCTGCGCCTCCTCAGGCCGTGTACCGCGCCCATACCGATCCCGCATTGATCCAGAAATGGCTGCTCGGCCCAGAAGGCTGGACCATGCCCGTCTGCCTTTGCGATGCCAGGCCCGGAGGGACTTTCCGCTACGAGTGGACCAATTCCAAGGGTGGCGCTTTTCACATCACTGGCGAATTTCTGGAGCTCGAGCCCTTTGCAAGGATCGTGCATGTCGAGCGCATGTACCTGCCCGATCCCACACCGGACAATCATATTGAAACGCTATTTGAAGTCGAGGGCGCAGGAACGCTGATGACCATGCGAATGACGCTACCCGACCAGAAGACGCGCGCAGCGATGCTTGCGACGGGTATGGAACATGGAATGGAAGCGAGCTTCGTGCGCCTGGAAGGAATGATCTAGTCAAGGTCAGCCAGGGGAGCGCATCGCGCGGTTTCAATTCGCGGCCAGCCAGCTTGCCGCAAGCGCACGGATTGCTAGTCGATCGATGGCTTGCTGCAGAGCTGCCTCAACAGCCCCTGCAACTTTCGAACGCGCAGCTCTTGCCACGGCCCGGGATCGTCAAGGCCATTCCCCGCAGACTCGCATTCGTCTCGCGCATGACTTGCCAACATTTCTCTTGCGTTCACATCTCGATTGTTGGCGTGGTAAGCGTACGCCAGATCGACCGGAGAGTTGTAATATGCGCGCCGCGTTTTGAAGTTCAATCGAAGCACGTCGAGAAACTTCGGCCGAGACGCGGGAAC
Organism: Gammaproteobacteria bacterium; assembly: GCA_964657655.1. Lineage (GTDB taxonomy): Bacteria > Pseudomonadota > Gammaproteobacteria > Burkholderiales > Burkholderiaceae_D > CAJCIC01. Next base: position 13,189 of record CAZZVZ010000005.1, read on the forward strand.
ATAGGTCGCCTGCAGCATGACGTCCTGACCCTGTGCAGACTGACCGCTTTCCAACAGAGCCCAGGCGCGTGCCCGTTGCACCGCAGTTCCAGGCAGGCCCTCCTCGGGCGAGCTCGGCTGCAGCGATGCGAGCGCGTCGGCGGGTCGCCCGTGTGTAAGGTAGAACCAAGCCTGCGCTTCAGCGATCGCAGATACGTTGCAATGGCAATCGTCTCGGGAGCTGGCTTCCTGGCGAAGCCGATCAAGCCGCATTTCTGCTTCACTCATGCCGAGCCGATGATCCACGAGTTCGATAATCTCAAGCCGAGTCCAAATGGTCTGCGGAAATGCTTCCGGCATCACATCCATGACTCGGTCGACACCTTTTTGCAGCTTAACTTCTCGCTGGTCCTCAGTATCGGCCTGAAGTTCGGAACTCAAATCACTTAGTGCCATTCGCGCAAGGACCGCTCGAGAATTTTCGAGACCATCTCGATGTTCAGAAAGGATCGCGAGGAACCGGTCGAACTGCTGATGGTCGTCAAGGCGCTCGACATGCTCGACCTGCAGATCGATATGCCGGGGGTCTGTATCGGGAATAGAAGCAGCGATCTGATCAAGCACTCTCAGGTCGTCATCGCCGGCCTGGTCGCTTTCCTCGAATGCGAGATACTTGGTATCGAATTCTCGCTGTTGCACTGTACGTCTATCCGAGAAGAGGGTGGAATGCTCGCCGCTTCTAGCGATTTGCGGACCGAATGCGATCGCCGAAGTTGTGAGCCATACAGTTGTGAGGATGAAAGCAATCAGTGCCGCTTCCCATCCCTTTGCCGAACGTACCGCCTTTCTCGCCATCACCGATACGACAAGCGCGTAACTTCGGGTAAAGGCCGCCATGCCGATGCGCCTGGCCGCCTGGAACAGGTTTGCGACTTGCTCTTGGTGCGCGAGACCGGGTTTCCAGAATGCGATGAGCCGACTCGCGCGGATCTGGTGAACGACCCCCAGAGCCAGCAGTGTTGCGAGAACCCACAGGGACGGCGCCTGTAAATGAAGCGCAAGGCCGGCGAATACCAGGATGCTGAGAATATAGAACACCAGTCGCGCCCGTGGCCAGCGTCCAAATATCGCCAGTTCCAGGAGCTGCCCTCCGTCGAGCGGAGTGATTGGAAGCAGATTAAAGAGGTTGATCATGATGGCCAGAAGAGCGATCTGTTCAACAACTGCACTTGGCTCGGCGGCAAAGCTGACGGTATAAAGCAATGCCAGCACGCCCAGAACCAGGCCCGGCACCGGGCCCGCGAGCAAGATGATGGTCTGTCGAAATGCAGACATGTCGCGCGGGGAACCTGTCACGACCGCGCCCATGAACGGTACGAAAAATAGGCTGATGTCCTTATGGCCGAATGCTCGCATGGCGACCGCGTGCCCGCATTCATGCAATAGAAGAATCGCGATCAAGGCGGCCGCCATTGTCCAATCAAAGAAAAGCCCCCAGCCGACGAAGGCAAGGGTGAGACTGATACAAAAGAGCGCTAACTTCACATTGCTTCGCGAGCTGCGACGCTCGCGCGCCTTGCGCAGGATCTCGAACATCTCGAGATCTCGTCGCCCCGTTTCCTCGACGCTTCGTGGTTCTGGACCCGTATAGGGAAGACGCCACCACTTTGCGACCTGCAAAGATGCGGTGGTCAGACGAAGTGCCACCGGGAAGGTATAGAACCATCGGCCATCTTCAGCGAGATGAATTTCTCCCGTCGCGCGCAGCCATTCGAATTGGCCTTCAATGCGCTCGCTGATGCGCCGGAGGGCTTCGGAGGGATTCACGGCAGGGCATGGCGAAATGCTCAATCGCGCGAGGTGGGCCCGATAATGATCCTCGATCGAAGCATAGGCACCATCTACAGCCAGAACCTTGGGTTGCTGAATCCGCCCGAAGTAGGCGCCGACACGGTTGAAGGTGACCAGCGAATTGCCCGCCTCATCAAAACTGTAGAACGCTACAGGACGCGAGGCCAGCATACTCGGCCGGTTCGACAATGCCGCAATGACTGGCTGATCGTTGTGGATGAAATACCAGACGGTGTATCGCTCGTCATCGTAGGAAATCTCCGTCGTGAAGCATCTTTGCGTGAAGCCGAGCTTGGCCAGCGCAGAAATCGCGAATCCAGTGACCTCACCGGGCTCGCAGTCTTGTTCAGAGGACTTCGCCGTCAGGGGAGACAATGGCGTCTGAAGTATCGCGAGCAGAGTCTGAATGAACCGCAGCACGGTCGGGAAAGCAACTGCTGCGAGTACAACAGCTACGTAAACCAGGCTTCGGTAGGATTGCTGACCCATGAGACGACCGCCGCGATAGACTGGTTTGCTGACAGGGGTAGATGAGCGCGACCCATTAATTTACATCACTGGCTATTACTATCGTAATTTCAGCCCCTGATGGCGAAGAACCACCCTTCTTTGCGCGTTTTTTTCTTGGTTTTGATTCGCCCCGTGGGAATGCCGATCTTCAGATTATTCGGGATTGTTCGAGAACGAGGTTTGAATAGTTTCGGTTCGGATTCGTTGTTAATGCGTCCACCAATCCCTCGTGGCCCCCGGTAGGTAACGGCCAGCGGCCAGTCCTCACCGGGACGATTCGCACGCAACGAAGGTTTTCGATCCATCAGTCAAGGGCGAGACCGATCGCGTCGCCTATCGGTTCGTGAAGCGCTGACGGGTCCGCAGTGCCATCCCCGCCTAGCAGCGATTTTATCGCCGCCGCGGACTTCCCTTACGGCGCGCCGCTAACGGCTCCCGCAAATCCGGGCGACTTCTGTTGCGCATTATCCGACTCGCACTTCTCAAGAGACAACGCACGCCTCGGCTCTCCCCCCACGCTGTATCGAATCAGAATCTGAGCGAGCCCGCCACCATCCCATAGTTGATGGCATGGCCACCCGATGAAGAAACGAACGCTCCTGGGGTAAAGCGGACAAGGGCGGCCTTTACCGACAAAAATGGCGTGAAACGCCAACTCGCGTACAGTTGTTGCTCCGTTCCTGTGAAGCGCTGATTATCTCGTCCCGGCTCAAACAGGGGAATTTGGGGCGCGACATAGAAGGCATCTTGGGTACTGTCGCGCCATAAACCTTCGAATTCATAGCTCACCGTTAAATCACGCAATGGGGTTAGTCCAGCAACTACTCCTGCCTGACGTAGATTGGACGCTGCCTCGATTGAGGCCTCTGTAGAGTAAGAGAGGTTCGGAGAGATCGGGTAGAAGCTACCCTCCGTGCCTGACCCACGATTTCGATTTCCGCTGAGATCATCAAATCTCAAGCTGAAGTGTGGGTTTCCGGGGAGATGTCGGAGGGTATAGCCAAGCTCACTGTGGAACGCGTAAGCCAGGACATTGCGATTGCCGAATGAACCGTCCTGGCCGATCAGCTCGAGAACCCCATCCGTCGCACCAATCGTGCCGTAGAGTCGCCCTCCGATGCTATACCGATGATCAGGCGCCAGTCCGTCCGCGAGCTGCAGAGCATCATTTTGCGTGCCAAGAGCGTAGAGGTCGACGTGCAGCGGGGCTATGAACGCGGGATGCAGGGCGGCATACACCCCCCACAATGCTTGCGTTGTGCTGGTTGAATCATCAAATACGCCGGAGTAATTATTGACCGGCCTGACCGCAAGAAAATCAATGGTACCGGCCGGTAGTTGCTTGATGATACGAAGCCCGTCCCAATCCTCGCGGATGTTGGGGGCATCACGCGGACCGATCAGTAAACCTTCACCGTAGAGCAGCTCCTCGCGTCCGATGCGAACGGTCAACGGACCGTCACTCGGCGACAAATTGAAGTCGACGAACGCCTGTGCCAAGTCGAGTCGATCGGTATCTGTTGGAAGTGCCTTCGGCAGCCGACCATTTTCATTTTCATTGCCCAGCTCAACGAAGAATCGTACGGCGTCAAAGCGCAGGTTCGCGTGCAGCAGCAAGCGGTGCAGATACGTGGTGTCCTGTTTAACCCCCTGTTTGCCAAACATCGGGTACTGATAGCCTTCAACCTTCTCGCGATCGTCTCCACCCAAGGTCATGACATCGTCGGCAGCGTCGGACAGAGGGATACATTTGAAACTCGCATAGCCATCGTCTACCGCGGCAACATGACAAAATCCGGAGTAACTGTCGTTATAGCGGAGAAACCCGAAGTCGTTGCTCGTGATCGCAACTGGTGGTTCGACCTGGGCCATTGCAGCGGACGCAAACAACAGGACGCCTGTCGTCAGACTCTGACCCAAGCGTTGGGCTAACATTCGGGATGTTGACATGCAAAATCCGTCGACCATGAAAACCGCGATTCTTGGCGAATTGGGCGCCGCGCGATACGCTCGATATGAAATACTCTTTTGCGGTGTTGAGCATGCGCTGTCGGGCCTGTAGACACGCTCAATCACCTGGTTGTTTCGAGAAGGCGTCAAGTTGTCTGAGCTGCTGAAGGATATGGACCTTTTCGTTGAGGTCGCACGTCGACAAAGCTTCACCCGCGCGGCTGATGCTCTTGGCATGCCGTTGTCGTCTCTTTCTCGGCGCATGCGCGACTTCGAGCAGAGTCTGGGCATTCAGCTCATCAACCGCAGCACGCGGCGGCTTGAGCTCACGCCCATCGGTCAAGAATATTTTCTCGAATGTGAGCGCATCGTGGCGGACGCCGCAGGCGCGCATGAGCGGCTGGTGGCCCGACGAGGGGAGTTGAAGGGGCGTCTCAGACTCTCGCTGACTCCCGATTTCGGCGCGATTGTATTTCGACCCCTGCTTGCGGAGTTTGCGACCAGCCATCCGGAGGTGAGCTTCGACTTGGATCTGACCCCGGGTTTTGTCGACCTGATCGCTGGCAACATCGATGTGGCGGTGCGATTTGGGAACCCGGCGGATTCTGGCTTGACGATGCGTTTCCTGGGCGTGATTCGCCACGGCCTCTACGCGACCCCGCGGTATCTGGCTCAAAGAGGTACCCCGCTTTCGCCGGACGAGCTTGCCACGCACACGGGCATTGTGATTCGACATGCCTCCAAGACGAGCAAGCGCATCATCACTCGCGACGGTCGTCCTTCAGAGGTAATCCTCAACGAGCGTTTCAGCTCCAACCACCTGAGCATGATCCTCAACCTCGCGCTGATGGATTTTGGCATCTGCATCCTCCCGGAGGTGATGGCGAGAAGTCATGTTCAGAGTGGAGCTCTCAAAGCGCTGCTTGACGATTGGAAGTCTCCTGACGTACCTGTAGTCGCGCTGACCGCGACCAAGCTGCTGCCAGCCCGGGTCAGAGCATTCCTTGAATTCCTGGTCGCGAGAACTGGCGAGGTCCTTTAATGGACGTAGAGCTTGGAAATGATTTCATCGCCCATGATTTTTTGCGCCTTTTGACCCTCTGCGGTGCTGAAGTCGTTTGCGAATTCCGTGACCACCTGGTTGACAACCGCAACCTGGATACCCTGATGACGCAGTCTGTCAAAGGTGAGCGTGTCGCCCCAAGCCGTCATCGTGCCGCATGCATCGGCGACCACCAAGACGTTGTAGCCCAGCGCCTGCGCGTCGACGGCCGCCCAAAACAGGCAGATGTCGGTCGTCAGGCCAGCGAGTACAACGTTTCTTCGATTCAGCGCCTTGACCCCTGCCGCTAGCGCTGGATCGTCCCAGCAGGACAAACGTCCGTCGCGGCGATAGCGCTTTTCAAACGCTTCAGGCGCGACTTGCTGAATGTCCGGAATCGTCGTGCCAACCTGATCTTCGACAGTGGTGGTGAGTATCAGCGGCATGTCGTAAGCGAGGGCGAGCTTGGCCATTACCCGACAGTTCGTCACGACCGTGTCTTGAGGCACGCTCTTTACCCAGCCCAAAGTACCGATCTGATGATCGACCAGCATGACAACGCTGTCCTCGGTCGTGCAATAGTTAAATGCTCCAGACGTCATAGTTTTCCTTTTGTGAGATCAAGAATTGAGTGACCACCTCGAGGACCGAGTATCACTGTCCTGATCGTCACTGCCAATCGCATGGATGGAAAGCTGTTTCCCATATCTCAGAAAAGAAAAAGTGCCGAACAAGTCGGTGGCGAAGAGCATCAAGATCCCAGCTATAAAAATAGTACGTTAACGTCATCTTCGAACCTGATCGCTGGCGGGCTGGCCCCGAGCTCGAACGTGCCCGAGATGCTCCATTGGTTTTGCTAGCTGCCACCTGAACGTGTGAAGCTCTTCAATCGCGTCCGGTGATCCGGATTACTCTCGTCGAAAGTGATGGTGTCTATCTGAGTCCCAACCTGAACGGTCAAGACAGTCTTGCTCGCGTCCCATGACGTTGCTGGCAATGCGCCGCCAGTCGAAAACGGGAAAAGCAGAACTTTGTAGTCCGGCGACACGACATTGTTACGATCAATAAATAACCGCCGAGTCGGAAAATACGAGAACTTTCCGGAGTTATTGTCGACCCCGTACGTGAGGTTGCTAGAGATCGTGGGTGTTGCAGCCAATGGCCGATTGTCGATAACGATACTGGGTTGTCCCATCGGGACTTGCTCCGAAACATCACGCACCAGAAGACGCGGCAGACCGTTGCCAGCTCCGGCATCAATGTCATGATAAAGAATTGCCTCCGTTGCCGTTGCCCCGGGCGAAATCTCAAGTGACGAGAACTGAGAATTCTTGTTGGTGTCCACAAAAAATCCAGATGACCCTCCAAAGCCGACGGAATTATTCATGCTCCATCGGTAATTGTGTAAGGCGCCGTCTTTCTCGATGTCGTCAATGATCAACACGTAAGGGCTGGCGCCGCGAACCGTCAGAATCGATCTGAAAGCGTAGTTGACAGGGTTATAAGGAATGGCATTGGCGAACTGCGAGCTGCTGCTCAGGGATGTGGCGTCCGACGGAATTAACGTGTTCAGAAGTCCGGGGATCAACATGTAGCTGTTCGTCAGACCGGTACCAACCGCCAACCCTGCGGTGTTTCCGCTACTAAATCGGTACGCCGGCGCAGCATCTCCTGCGAACCAGCTCCACTGGCCATTCGCGTCCTCGTCGATGTCGAGCAAGACGCCGTGAAACGGTGGCTGCGTGAGGCCGTCGCCAGTGGCGAAGTCGTAAGACCCAGGGCCCTGTCCGATGTAACCTTGCGAAGCATCGGTCGCGCCAGAATGCGTTTGAATCAGCACCTGCTGCTGAGCATCGCCGGGTGTAATGTGATACCCGGGCGGATTAGCCCAGACACGGCCGAGCGCCGATAGAGCGAACGTATTGGCTTCGGCATGATAGTGCCCACTGCCGAGCGTGAAATTCTGCATCACAAGGCTTAAGTCATTCTCGCTCCAGCCGTTGCGTGCGATTGCAAATCCCATCAGCGGATCAAACTTCATCAGTCCGAGTTGTTTGGCTTGGGCCATCTGCGACAAGCTGTTGCTTAGAAGCGGTGCGGCAAATATAGCCTTGGTCAAAGCATTGCTATTCCAACCGTTGGTCGCTTGCCTGTAGACGAAGTCAATCATCGGGTCATCGGGAAACATGAACTTCGCGATGTAATAAAAGTTTCTTTGCCCATCTCCGTTGGCAAAACCAGAGCTGTCATGGTGATCCAACACTCCCATGGTGGTACCGGTTTCTGCAGGTACCAGGTTATAAAGCTGCTGCAGCAACGCCTGGTACAGATTGGTGGTGACCCATTGGTTTTCTCCGCGTCGCGCAAGCGCCAGGCTGGCTGGAGCTGAAACGTTCTGTCCGAGATGAAAGTACCCGGTCATATTGCGGTAGAAACCCCACGGTGAGAGATCGTATTCAGAGTTTCCTCTAACCTGACGGCCGAGGTTTCGAACCGACGCCTGATTGGCATAGGGCCACGAACTTGCCGCTGTCACCGCAGGATCGGTGCTTTGCGCCGCAGATACGTACTGCCCAAAATTAGGGTTGGATAAAACGAAATCTGCCACTTGCCCTTCCTCACCTTCAATGACGAGAGATGCATACAAGGGCCCGTCTGCGAGATTGGGGAAATCGCCGCCGTTTTGTGCGCTCGAAGGTGGATTGGCCTTGGTTTTGGTAATCGAGATGCCGCCACCGCCAGTGTTATAAAGGTTGCCGACTGTGTACAGGTAGCTTCGCGTTGCAGCTTGCTGTGCTGCACTCATGGCGTCGTAGGTCAGATCGTAAGCAAGAGCCAAGCTGTAATTCGCCAATACACCGCTGTTACTGTTGGTAAACGCAGCCGGATTTGCAAGCTCGGCTTGCAACAAGAAGGTCGACCATGCCGCTGTCAACATGCCCAAGGTTTGCAGTCGCTGAACTGATGCCGTGCTCGTATCCAGGGGCTGGTTTGGATCGACCTTCAACCACGCGAGGTATGACGCAGCCGCCAAAGCGTCCGAGAAGTTGCTACCGGGATAATTTGCCATCACGCTTGAATGAAATAGTGAAGGCACCGTGCTCGCTGAAAATGCATAGCTGCTAGCGATCGACGCATAGTCTGCTGCCGGATAGCCATCGGCAGCATACTTGGTCAGGGCTGCAGCCAATCCGCTCATTGCTGATTGCGGCTTGTCAAAATTACTTGCCAATGATGTTTGCAGGACGTCCAGGGCGGAAACTGCCTCAGGCAAACTTCCGGAACCGCCCGATTTTGCAGTCAATTGCGGCCAATCTCCTTTCGAGAAAAGTAACCGTGGATGATTGAAAGGGCCCGGGTCTGCGGTGAGTGGTCGAACGGAAGTGGGTGGCGCGATTCCAGGATTGCGGCCAATTTTATTCGGGCCAAGGGCCTGTGCGGAATCCCAGGCATTGATCCAAACATACGAACTCAGCATCTGCGAATTCGCATTCGTGGCAATGAGTTGAAATTGATACGTTCCTGACTTGGGTAAGCTGACTTGGACTGTCGGGCTTTGCGTCTGTGCGGCGAAGACCGCAACGCCAGTACTCGCAAAACTATCGATTACCGGCGTCACCTGTGTCCATCTATAGGTGACGGGCGCGAAACGCTCGGTTGCCACGGCGGACAGGTAGACCGTCGCGGGACTACCATCGCTTGGCATCACGGTGATTGGCTGATTCGCAGAATTCGGAGATTGGCTGACACGCACCGATAGCGCGCCGGAGGCGATGAACGAGTTTTCACTGCAAACGGCCTGATCGCTCGAATTTGGGTACGCGGCGCAACCCGTGGGACCGCCGCTCGACCCGGGGCCGCCCGCTCCGCCGGTTCCCGAACCAGAGCCACCGCCTGCTGAGCCTGAAGCGACTGAAGCCGAACCGCTTCCCGAAGAACTACTACCGCCGCCACCGCCGCATGCGCTAATTGCCATTGCGGTGGCGAGGAGCATTGCTTGAAGAAGAACTTTTACGCGATCGCCACTCAATTTGTTACTCCTTCATACATGCGTTTCGATGACATCAAAGTAAGTCAATTAGCTGCGGATACTCGTACAGCACAACACCTCTAAGCTCGTGCTGCGTGCGAGTTGTGTAAGGACGATTGCCGGCCTCTCGGCCTACGCTAAGTAATGGCAATCGCAAGTCTTAAAATAACGCGATGTACTCGAACAAATCTGCATGTTCAGGTCTGCGTGTCCCGTGGTCCGTCTTGTGGGCGGACTTGTTCTCAAGGGCGGTGGGAACGATTCTGTTGCTTGAGTTGAACCGGCGTTCGAGTAGCTTTTGGACAACAGCAAAAGTGTGTCGTGAGTCTGTGGTGGCTTGGTAGCGTCGTCGAATGCCGCGATTGCAGATCACATACTCGATTCGTGCACCCCCAAAAAGATTCTGGGCATCTCCCGGTTCATCGAACGTCTTGGGTGATCCAAAGGCTTCTTCCTTGACCGCATCTCTGATCGATCCGATCAAGGTACG
>CAZZVZ010000006.1:0-22912 GCA_964657655.1 Gammaproteobacteria bacterium
CTAGAAACGTGCGTGTGTTGTTTTTTTACAGCAACAACATCGCAAATCGAAGAGGGAATCACGCCCTTGACCTTACTGAGGCCGTAATTTTTATTACGAATGCGGTCCAAGTGACTATGCATGCGCGCGAACGTTTTCTCTCCTTACCTACTTCTTTGAACACATGATGCGGTGATCATCATCAGAGCGCTTTCTTATTCCCAGCTGAGCGCGCCACCTGTTTGATATTCGATCACCCGAGTTTCAAAGAAGTTTCTTTCCTTCTTCAAATCAATCATCTCTGCCATCCACGGAAACGGATTCTCCTCCTGAGCAAACAGTGGGTCAATACCTATTTGCTGGCAACGACGATTTGCGATGAAGCGAAGATAGCCTTTGAACATCGGAGCGTTCATTCCAAGCACGCCGCGCGGCATCGTATCTTCAGCATAAGCGTACTCAAGTTCAACACCTTGCTTGAACAGCGCGCGAATCTCTTCCTTGAATTCCGAGGTCCACAGATGCGGGTTTTCGAGCTTGATGGTGTTGACCAGATCGATGCCAAAGTTGCAGTGCATCGACTCGTCGCGCAGGATGTACTGGTACTGTTCAGCAGCCCCGGTCATCTTGTTCTGCCGACCGAGCGCCAGGATCTGCGTGAAGCCGACGTAGAAGAAAAGCCCTTCCATCAGGCACGAAAACACGATCAGAGACTTGAGCAGCGCCTGATCGGCGGCTTGCGTGCCGGTGACAAATGCCGGGTCCGTGAGCGTGTTGATGAACGGAATCAGGAACTCGTCCTTGGCACGGATCGAGGGAATTTCGTTGTACGCGTTGAACACTTCGCCTTCGTCGAGGGCCAGCGATTCGACGATGTACTGGTAGGCGTGCGTGTGGATCGCCTCCTCGAAAGCCTGGCGCAGCAGGTACTGACGGCATTCCGGAGCAGTGATATGGCGGTAGGTGCCAAGCACGATATTGTTCGCGGCCAGTGAATCTGCGGTCACGAAGAAGCCCAGATTGCGCTTCACCACGCGACGCTCGTCCTCGGTCAATCCGTTGGGATTTTTCCACAACGCGATGTCACGCGACATGTTGATTTCCTGCGGCATCCAGTGGTTGGCGCAGCCGGCCAGATACTTTTCCCAGGCCCACTTGTACTTAAACGGCACCAGCTGGTTGACGTCGGTCTGACCGTTGATGACGCGTTTGTCGGCCGCGTTGACGCGTGCTGCGGGCGTCTTGGCCTCGCTGCTCACTGCGCTCGCAACCGGTGCTGGTAGTTCCTTTGCGGCGGCAGCGCCGCTGGCCAGCGTCGGCGAGAAGATGTTCGGCCCTGCGGCCTTGGCAACACCCGCTTCGTCATCCCATGAAAGCATTTAGATCCTCGCTTCGTTGATTCAATTGACTGCTGCTTGCGACTTCTCGTTGCAGTTACTGGCAGGCTTCGCATTCCTCAAAGCCGTCGTCACCGGGTCGCAACATGCAGGCCTGGCCGACGATTTCGGGTTCTGGAATGGCCATACCCGAAGCCGAAGCGCCTGATGGCATGCCGCCATCGACCGCTACGGCATTGAGTTCTCCGCCGCGTCCGGTCGACTTCTCGGCGCTCGATGCCGACAGCGTGCGCAGGTAATAGGTGGTCTTCAGGCCACGCAGCCACGCCAGCTTGTAGGTGTCGTCGAGCTTCTTGCCGGAAGCGCCTGCCATATAGATGTTGAGCGACTGGGCCTGATCAATCCACTTCTGGCGCCGCGAGGCGGCTTCCACCAGCCAGCTCGGCTCCACTTCAAAGGCGGTGGCGTAGATGCGGCGCAATTCGACTGGCACCCGATCGATCTTGGCCAGGCTGCCGTCGAAGAACTTCAGATCGGCGACCATCACCTCGTCCCACAGACCAAGCTTCTTCAGATCGCGTACCAGGTAGTCGTTGACGATGGTGAATTCGCCCGACAGATTGGATTTGACGTACAGGTTCTCGAAAGTCGGCTCAATGCAGGCCGACACGCCGATGATGTTGGAGATGGTGGCGGTCGGCGCGATGGCGACGCAGTTCGAATTGCGCATGCCGTAGGTGGCGATGCGGGCCCGCAGGGCGTCCCAGTCCATGGTGCTGGAATCATCGACTTCAACGTAGCCACCGCGCTCTTCAGCGAGCAGCTTGACGGTGTCTTGCGGCAGGATGTTGCGATCCCACAGCGAGCCGCGATAACTCGAATAGCGACCGCGCTCTTCAGCCAGCTTGGTCGAGGCCAGGTAGGCGTAGTAGCACACCGCTTCCATCGAACGGTCGGCAAATTCGACCGCTTCGCCGGACCCGTATGGCACCCGCATCACGTGCAGGCAGTCCTGAAAGCCCATGATGCCAAGGCCGACCGGACGGTGCTTGAGGTTCGAATCGCGCGCCTTCTTGACGGCGTAATAATTGATGTCGATCACGTTATCGAGCATGCGCATGGCGATATTGATGGTCTTTTCCAGCTTGACCTTGTCGAGTACCGCCTTGCCTTCGGCATCCTTGGTCAGATGGGCGACCAGGTTGACCGAGCCCAGATTGCACACCGCAATTTCGCTGTCATTGGTGTTGAGCGTGATTTCCGTGCATAGATTCGAGGAATGCACCACGCCGACGTGCTGCTGGGGCGAGCGCAGGTTGCAGGGATCCTTGAACGTGATCCAGGGATGGCCGGTCTCGAACAGCATCGACAGCATCTTGCGCCACATGGTGGTGGCGGCGACCTTCTTGCTCGGCTTCAATTCACCGCGCTCTGCCTTGGCTTCATAGGCCAGATAGGCGCTTTCGAAGGCCTTGCCGACCTTCTCGTGCAGGTCAGGCACCGAAGATGGAGAAAACAGAGTCCAGTCCTTGTTCTCCATGACGCGCTTCATGAACAGGTCCGGAATCCAATTCGCCGTGTTCATGTCGTGCGTGCGGCGCCGATCGTCGCCTGTGTTCTTCCTCAAATCGAGAAATTCCTCGATATCTAAGTGCCACGTTTCCAGATAGCAGCAAACGGCCCCCTTGCGCTTACCTCCTTGATTCACCGCTACCGCGGTGTCATTGACGACCTTGAGGAAGGGCACGACGCCCTGAGACTCACCATTGGTTCCCTTGATGTGCGAGCCCATCGCGCGCACTGGCGTCCAGTCGTTGCCGAGTCCACCGGCGTACTTCGCCAGCAGCGCGTTTTCCTTGATGGCCTCATAGATGCCATCTAAATCGTCCGACACGGTGGTCAGATAGCAAGACGACAGCTGCGAATGACGGGTACCGGCGTTGAAGAGCGTTGGGGTCGAGCTCATGAAGTCGAAACTCGACAGGATCTCGTAGAACTCCATGGCGCGCGCTTCGCGGTCCAGCTCGCTAATGGCCAGGCCCATGGCAACGCGCATGAAGAAGGCTTGCGGCAGTTCCAGGCGGCGCCCTTCCTTGCTGAAGGCGTCGTTACGGTCGATCAGGAAGTAGCGGTCGTACAATGTCTGCAGGCCAATGTAATCGAACTGCAGGTCGCGTTTCGCGTCGAGCGCACGCCCCAGCTTTTCCAGGTCGTATTGTCCGAGGCGCTCGTCGAGCAATTCTGCTGCGATGCCGCGCTTGATGAATTTGGGGAAGTATTCGGCGTAGCGCTGCGCCATCTCGCCTTGCGGCACTTCAATGCCAAGCACTTCCTGGCGCACCGTATGCAGCAGCAGCCGCGCTGTGACGCGGCTGTAGGCCGGATCCTTTTCGAGCTGCGAGCGGGCCGCAAGGATGGCGGACTTGTGCACTTCCTCGATCGGCACACCGTCATACAGATTCTTGATGGTCTCTGACAGGATGGTCTCAGCACTGACGAATTGGCTAAGACCCTCGCACGCGGCTTCGATCAGGCCGCGAATGCGGCTTTCGTCGAAGACCACTTTGACGCCGTTTTCCGTGACGTGCAGCGCGGGCGCTGCGGGTTCGCTGCGACGCGCCTGGGCGCGTTCCTGCGAACGGGCCTCGCGATACAGCACGTAGGCACGAGCGGTCTCGTGCTCACCGGTACGCATCAGCGCAAGTTCCACCTGGTCCTGGATGTCTTCGATATGAACGTTCCCGCCCGACGGCAGGCGGCGCATGATGGCCGTCACCACCATGCCGGTCAGCCGCTCCACCAGTTCACGGATGCGTGCCGAGGCGGCGCCCTGCCCGCCATTGACGGCGAGGAACGCCTTGGTCACGGCAACAGAAATCTTGGCTGGTTCGAAATTCACCACCGCACCATTGCGGCGAATCACCTTGTAATCCGAAAATTCGGCGCGGGTTCCGGATAGCCCGCCGGTTTCATGCGTCGGATAACCGGATACCACTGCAGCCGGCGTCGACGAGAATTGATTGGCGCGTTGCATGAATGCCTCCTGATGCTAGTGCACTACGTTATTTGGAAGGCCGGAAAGCCCGGTCCGGCAAACCCTGCTGGCGAACTGCTGCGCGATGCCGCGCGGGCCATTGGGGGCAGGAGACTGCCAGGCAAATGAGCCTGAGAAAGCGTCCTGAGAAGAGTTGGTTTTTCCTACAGAGTGCATCGACACCCGTCGTTAGCTGTTGATAGGACCGCTGAGCAGACGGGCAGGAAAACCACTATATGTAGTGGTCGAACACCCTATGGGCACTAATTCTAGTAGGGGTGGGCGAGCCGCGCAAGAAGTGTTTTGACTTTTTTTTGGAACGTTGTTCAACAGCTTTTCCACCGCCTTTCCACAGCTTCAAGGCAGTTGTCCCATTGCTATTCACAGGTCATCCACAGCCTAAGTCACATACCCGTGCTGCGATGTAAGCGGGCACTCCGCAGCAGCGTTACGTGCTGCTTGGTGTGCGCATGCGGCGCAAGCGCGGTTGCGATGCGGTGACGCGAGACCAGTCAAACTGCGGCCCCGGATCGGTCTTGCGCCCAGGAGCAATCTCGCTGTGCGCTGCAATAGCAAACAGGGGATAGATTGTTTGCAGGTCGGCGAGCAGCAGCTCAAGGCAGGCGTACTGGCTGTGCGTGAAAGGCAGCACGTCGGTCCCTTCCATCTCGATGCCGATCGAGAAGTCATTGCAACGCTCGCGGCCTTCGAAGTGCGACACCCCTGCATGCCAGGCGCGCTTCTGACAGGGCACAAACTGCAGCAGCTCGCCGTCGCGCCGAATCAGGAAATGCGCCGAGACGCGCAGTTGCTCGAGTTCCTTGAAGCTTGCATGCTGCGCCACGTCGAGCGAATTGGTGAAGAGGCGCTCGATGGCATCGCCGCCGAAGCGTCCGGGCGGTAATGTGATGCTATGCACCACAACCAGGTCAATCGGCATGCCTGCCGGACGCTGGTCGCAATTGGGCGAGACCACGCGTCTCGCGCCCATGAGCCAGCCGTTCGCGTCGATGCGCTCGGCAGCTTTCAACTGATATCGAGGCGCTGCATGCGGTATCGCAGCTGACGAAAGGTGATACCAAGCAGTTCCGCTGCGGCGGTGCGGTTGTAGCGCGTCTGTGCCAGGGCCTTCTCGATCACCTCGCGCTCGATACGATCAAGATAATCAGGAAGGCTTGCCGACTGATCGAGCAGCCCGGTGGCAACGCGCGCCGAGCCGCTCGCCTGGGCTGGTGGCTCTTCTTGCGTCTGCGCAGAATGCTCGCCTCGAAAGCTTTCCAGCGCCGGAGCCAGCTGCAGATCGGAGGCCTCGATGCGGTTGCTTTCGACGAACGCGGCGGAACGCTCAAGGATGTTGCCGAGCTCGCGCACGTTGCCGGGAAAGGCGTAACCCTCGAGCTTGGCGAGGGACTCATCGCTCAGATGCAGATCGGCTGACAACTGCGCCAACAGGTGCTGCGCGAGCTGTTCGATATCGCCGCGTCGCTCGCGCAGCGGCGGCATGCGGATATCAATCACGTTAAGCCGGTAGAAGAGATCCTCGCGAAACTTGCCTTGGGCGACGCATTGCGCCAGGTTCTGATGGGTCGCGCTCACCAGGCGGACATCGACGGTCTCCTCGACCATGCCGCCGATGCGTCTTACAGAACGCTCCTGGATGGCGCGCAGCAGCTTGACCTGCATCGGCAATGGCAGATCCGCGACTTCGTCAAGGAACAGCGTGCCGCCTGCGGCGGTCTGGAAATAGCCTTCCCGGTCAGCCTGGGCGCCGGTGAAGGCGCCCTTCTTGTAGCCGAAGAACTCTGCTTCCATCAGCTGCTCGGGAATCGCGCCGCAGTTGACCGCGACGAACGGCCCTCCCCGCCTGCCGCTGCAGTCGTGAATGGCACGCGCCGCGAGTTCCTTGCCGCTGCCAGACTCTCCCGTGATGGCAACTGGTGCCTGCGAGCGCGCCACGCGGGTAATCAGCGCACGCACCTCGCGCATCGCGCTCGAAGTGCCAAGCAGCTTGTTGAGCATCGAATTACTGTCGGGCGGCGGTACTGCGGCGCTTTCGCCGCGCGGCAGGCTGCGCTGGTTGGACTGCACGGCCGAGGCCACCAGCTGGCGCAAGTGATCGAGCGCTACCGGCTTGGACAGGTAGTCAAACGCGCCCGCCTTGAGCGCCGCGACCGCGTTGTCGGTGCTGCCAAAAGCGGTCAGCACCGCCACTGGCGTCGAGGGAAATTCGCGCGCGATGGTCTCCACCAGTTCCATGCCGCTGCCGTCGGGCAGTCGCATGTCGGTCAGGCACAGTGCATAAGTACCCTTGAGCAGCGCAGCACGCGCCTCTGCGACGGTGGCTGCGCTATCGACATCAAGGCCCATGCGAACCAGCGTCAATTCCAGCAGTTCGCGCAGATCCGGTTCGTCGTCGACCACCAGCACGCGTGGGATCGAGCGGTTGCCAGACGACGGATTGGATGCAGTACTCATTGGGACAAGAGTATCAAACTGGCTCACCCGCTGCATTGACAACGAAGCCGCCCTTCTTGTGTTCAGCCACATTGGGTACATATCCAAGGGTCGCACCGTTGGCGAGGCAAAGTTCACGCGCAAGGTAAAGCCCAAGCCCGGTTCCTCGATGATGGGTCGTGAAGAACGGCTCGAACAGGTGTCGTCTGGTGTCCTCGTCGATCACTTCACCATCATCTTGCACGATCACCTCGATGCGCTCGCTGCTGACCTTGATCTGCGACACGCCGTCTGGTCCCGTGATGATCTGCGGCAGGATCGGCACCACGACCACGCTGATGCTGGCCGGACGGCCAGTGGCATAGCGTTGCGCGTTCTGCAGCAGATTGATCAGCACCTGGCGCAGATGATCAGGGTTGAAGTGCAGAATCGGATCACCGTAAAGGGACACGTCCAGCACTTCAGCAGCCACGCCCTGGTCGCGGCAGAACTCGTCTGTCACCTGCGCGAGCAGGTTCTTGATACGCACCTCGCTCAACTCAACCGGGCCTTTGCGCGACAGCTGCAAAATGTTCTGCACGATGCGGTCGAGCCGGCGCGTGTTTTCCTGCACGATGTGCAGCAGGCGGCCCTGCGGCGCGTCTCGCAAGTCCTCCTCGAGCAGCGCGCTAGCGTGACTGATCGCAGCCAGCGGATTGCGAATCTCATGAGCGATGCTTGCTGTCAGACGGCCCATCGAGGCAAGTTTCAGATCCTGGGCACGTTCATCGACACGCTGCAGGTCTTCGAGAAACACCACAATGTCGCCTAGCGCATCACCTGCAGCCTTGGCCGACGCAAAGCGTGCCCGCAGGCGATCGCTGCCAAAGAACGCGTCGGCCCGTTCTTCACTCGCGACCGTCATCTCGAAGCTGTCGGCGTCCGGCCCGATGCGGCGCCAGGCGGCGAAGCGGTCGTGCATCACACTTGCGACCGGATGCGCATCCCAGCTATCGGGCAGCAACAGGTCGCCGTCGCGAACGTGCAGCATGCGCGCAGCAGCCGGATTCATGGCACGCGGATAGCCGTCGGCCGACAGGATAAGTACGCCATCCTGCATATCGGCCACCACCAGTCGATTGATCTCGATCTGGCTTTGCAGGTCGAAAAAACGCAACCGCGCAATGCTTTCCTGCGCGATCACGCGCGCCGCCAGACGATTCATGACGACCGCGATGGCGAAATATGCCGCGCCATAAAGACCAGCCTGGATCAAGAGAGGCGAGCTGATATCGCCGCTCAAGGCGCGCAGTACCGTTTCTCCGAGCACTGCGAGAGAACATACGGCAGCAAAGAAGGCCGCAAACAGCGGTGGACTGAGGATTGCCGTGCCCGCGATCGGCAGCAGGTACAAGATGGCAATACCGCTGTGCGTGCCCTGGCTTGCATGCAGCATCAGCGTCAGGCTCGCCACATCGAGCATCACCTGGGCGCCGAGCTGCAGGTAGAAGCGCTGCGGTTGCGCCAGCGCCAGATAGCCCAGAACTGCGCCCAGCACCGCGTAGGCGATCGCGGTCCGGACGAACAGCTGGATATTGGACGAGCCGAGATCGGTGTCCGAGCCCATCAGCAGCACGGTCGCGAGCAGCACGGCTGCGATCACCAGTCGCGTCAGGCTGAAGTAGCGCAGCGACACCCAGAAATTGGAACTCGGCTCGACGACGAGCGGATCAGCGTCCTGGAACATGAGCCTGCCTGCTATGCGCTTCGCAGCAGAAGGTGCGGCCATCGGCTGCGGTCACGCTGTCCTCGATCGGCAGATGAACGCCGCACAATGCGCAGGCGGCGATCGGTGTGTAGCCAATTGGGGTGACGTCAGGCGGCGGGGTGCGTGCGGCGGGGGTGGCCGCGATGCGCTTCAAAAAACGGTAGATCAGGTAGCCTAGGATCAGAAGAACAATGAAACGAGGCATTGCCTAGACGCGATGCAAGACGACTTCAAGCACGAAGCGGCTGCCGGCGTAGGCGAGAAACAGGGCCACAAAACCAGCCAGGGTCCAGCGCAGCGCGACCCGTCCGCGCCATCCATACAGGGCGCGACCTGCCAGCAGGGCACCAAAGATCAACCAGGCGACGGCCGTGAAGGCTGTCTTCTGATCGAGATGGGCGGGGCGCTGGAACAGCTGCTCGCTAAACACGATCCCTGTCAGAACCGTGAGCGTCAGAAGTGCGAATCCGAGGGCCAACAGCCGGAACAGCACGCGTTCCATGGCAAGTAGCGGCGGCAACGGTCCGAGCAGTGCACGCTGGACTCTTGGCCAGAACAGCTCCTGGTCTTTCTGGCTGAGCGTACCGTGCAGCCAGCGGTCGAGCGCCGCCATCACCAGAGCCTGCAAGGCGGCAATCGTGAGGAGGCCATAGGCCAGAAGGGCTACCACCAGATGGGCGTCGAAGGCCGCATTGGCGCTGCTGCCGTCTTGCACGGCCATGGCGCCGAGGATGCGCGATCCCGGAAAAGCCAGCGGCAAGGCGGCACACAACGCCGCGATCGGCAGCACCAGCAAGCGCATGCTGGCCACTTCGAAATAGAGACTCTCGAACCAGAACACGGCAACCGACAACGCCATGGTGGCCGACAGGCCGAGTGCAAAGCCAAAGCGCCACCCTTCCTCGTCGAAGAATGTGCTCTTGAGCAGCATCAGATGGGCGAGCCAGAAAAGCGCCACCAGCACGCGCTCGGCGCGCGGGAAACCCGACGCGCGGTTCAGGCCCAGCTGTCCGCCGCCAGAGGAGGCCGCCGCAAAGGGCGCGGGGGACATCTCGAACCAGGCCCAAACCGCCATGCCGAGGTACCCGAAAGTCACCACCGCATAGAGTAAAATCACCATTCACCGAGTTTACCAGCAAGCGCGAGCGTCTCTCGCCAAAGCCCCCTTACATGCTCGACAATCTGTCGCAACGACTCGCGCGTGTCGTCAAAACGATGCGCGGCGAAGCACGCATCACCGAAAGCAACACGCAAGAGATGCTGCGTGAGGTGCGCCTTGCCTTGCTGGAAGCCGACGTGGCGCTGCCGGTGGTGCGCGAGCTGCTGGCAAGGGTAAAGGAAAAAGCGCTCGGCGCCGAGGTGGTCGGCAGCCTGTCTCCCGGCCAGGCGCTGGTTGGCGTGGTGCAGTCTGAACTGACCGCCATCATCGGCGGTGACCTGGGCGCCGGTGCCAACGGACTCAACTTGGCCGTCACTCCGCCGGCCATCATCCTGATGGCCGGTCTGCAAGGCGCGGGCAAGACCACCACGGTAGGCAAGCTGGCGCGCCTGCTCAAGGCGCAGCGCAAGAAAGTGCTGGTCGTGTCGTGCGACGTCTATCGGCCGGCCGCCATCGAACAGCTCAAGGCCGTGGCAGCACAGGTCGACGTCGACTTCTTTCCTTCCGACGTGAGCCAGGCGCCGCTCGCAATTGCGGCGGCCGCCGTCGATTGGGCCAAGAAACACCATCACGATGTCCTGTTGATCGACACCGCCGGCCGGCTCTCCATCGATCAGGCGATGATGGACGAAATCGCCGCACTGCATGGCTCGCTGTCCCCGTCCGAGACGCTGTTCGTGGTCGACGCAATGACAGGACAGGATGCCGTCAACACGGCGCGTGCCTTTGCAGACGTGCTGCCGCTGACCGGTGTGGTACTGACCAAGCTAGATGGCGACTCGCGTGGCGGGGCAGCACTGTCGGTGCGCCACGTCACCGGCAAGCCAATCAAGTTTGTCGGGGTATCCGAAAAGCTCGATGGCCTCGAAGTATTTCACCCAGAGCGCATGGCGAGTCGGATTCTCGGCATGGGTGACATCATGGCGCTGGTTGAAGAAGCGCACAAGAATGTCGATGTCCACGAGGCAGAAAAGCTCGCCAAGAAGCTCAAGTCAGGCAACCGCTTTGACCTTGAGGATTTCAAGAGCCAGCTGCAGCAGATGAAAAAGATGGGCGGCCTGGGCGGACTTCTCGACAAGCTGCCTGCGCAGATGCAGGCAGCAGCTCAAGGCGCAGACATGTCACGCGCCGAGCGCGACACGCTGCGCATGGAAGGCATCATCAATTCGATGACGATGCAAGAGCGCTCCAAGCCAGAACTGATCAAGGCGTCGCGCAAACGCCGCATTGCAGCAGGCGCGGGCGTCCAGATCCAGGAAGTCAACCGGCTGCTCAAACAGTTCGAGCAGATGCAGACCGTTATGAAACAGATGCAAAAAGGCGGTCTGGCCAAGATGATGCGCGGACTGCGCAACATCCCGGGCATGCGCTGACCCTCAGGTCGCCGGCGCTTTCTTGACGGGCAGAGCCGGTGGGGCAAGCTGCGGCTCATACTGCCAGCGTTTCCACGCGGCCAGCACCATGTTCGGATAAGACGCCTGCCCGAGCGAGCCGTTATAGCGGCCCAGTGCGCGAAACAGATCGCCATTCTCGATGTCGAGATAGTGGCGCAGGATCACGCAGCCAAAGCGGATGTTGACGCGCATGTCGAACAGCTTGCGCCGATCGCTGTCACCGATCAGGTCGGTCCAAAATGGCATCACCTGTGTCAGGCCGCGAGCGCCGGCGCCGCTCACCGCAAATTTGTGAAAACCCGATTCCACCTGGATCAGTCCGAGCATCAAGGCGGGGTCGAGTCCGGCGCGTTTGGCTTCGTAGTACACCGTCTCGAGCAGGTCCTTTCTCACCAGGAAGTTGGGCTGGCGCGACTTGAGCCGCTCGGACATTTCGCCCAGCCATTCGAGATAGGCAAGGCGCTCCTTGTAATCGGTGAACTGCACGCGCGGCGGCTCGCTGTTGGCAATCTCGCTCGACAGCACCGTGCGCACCTCCTCGGTGAGCGGTTCGTAGACCTGCGCGCCGGCATGCACCACCTGACTGCCAAGTCCGATGGCGGCAAGGCACAGCCACAGTGCCGCTCTAGCGACTTGCGAGCTGTGCAAGACGGCTGCCTATCGCGGCTGCAGCGCCGGCCAGTGCGACGACAGAAGTCACGCCATCGCGACGAGCGGTGAGCTCGATCTCCTGGTTTTTCAGGCCACGATCGCCCACTGTGACGCGCAATGGCACACCGATCAGCTCCCAGTCGGCGAACATCACCCCGGGACGCTCGTCGCGATCATCGAGCAGCACGTCGACGCCTTGCGCCTGGAGTTCCTGGTAGAGCGCGTTCGCCGCCTCGCGCACCGCGTCGCTCTTGCCCCAGCCCACCGGACAGATCACGACTTCAAACGGTGCGATCGCGCGCGGCCAGATGATGCCCTTGTCGTCGTAGTTCTGTTCGATGGCAGCACCCACTGTGCGCGTGACACCGATGCCGTAGCAACCCATCTCGAACAGCTGGGCCTTGCCGTTCTCGTCCAAGAAGGTGGCGTCGAGCGGCTTGGAATACTGCTGGCGCAGCTGAAAGATGTGCCCAACCTCGATGCCGCGGCAGATGGATAGCGAGCCTTTGCCGTCGGGAGACGGGTCGCCCTCGACGACGTTGCGCAGATCCGCGGCTTCGGGTTCGGGCAGATCGCGTCCCCAGTTGACACCCGAGATGTGGAAGTCGGGCTGATTGGCGCCCGTCACGAAATCACTCATGTGTGCCACGGTGTGATCGACCAGCAGGCGCACCGGCTTGACGGTATCTAGCGGCCCGAGATACCCAGGACGCGTGCCGAACCAGTCAACGATCTCCGCCTCGGTCGCGAAGCGGAAGTCTTTCAAGCCGGGGAGCTTTCTGACCTTGATCTCGTTCATCTGATGGTCGCCGCGCAGCAGCAGCAACCAGACCTGCACCACTTCGTCGAGCTCGGTTGCGATCACGATCGACTTCACCGTGCGCTCGAGCGCGATGTTGAGCAGTTCGGCCACATCCTCGCACTTGGCCTTGCCGGGCGTGGCGACCCGCTGCATGGCTTCAGCGGGAGCCTTGCGCGCTGTTGCAGGAGGAAGCGCCTCGGCAGTCTCGACGTTGGCGGCATAGTCCGAATCAGCACAGTAGGCGAGCGCGTCTTCACCGGAATCGGCCAGCACATGGAACTCGTGCGAGCCAGTTCCACCGATCGCACCGTTATCTGCTGCAACCGCACGAAACGACAACCCGACACGTGTAAAGACCGCACTGTAGGCGTCGTGCATCTTGCGGTAGCTCACTTCGAGGCCCGCGAAATCGCGATCGAACGAGTAGGCGTCCTTCATGGTGAACTCACGTCCACGCATGACACCAAACCGTGGTCTGATCTCGTCACGAAACTTGGTCTGGATGTGAAAGAAGTTGATCGGCAATTGCTTGTAACTGCGCAACTCGCGTCGCGCGATATCAGTGATCACTTCCTCCGATGTTGGCTGCACCACGAAATCGCGGCCATGGCGATCCTTGATGCGCAGCAGTTCCGGACCATACTTGGTCCATCGGTCGGACTCCTGCCAGAGTTCGGCTGGCTGGATGACAGGCATCAGCAATTCAATCGCACCGGCGCGTTCCATCTCTGTGCGGATGATGGCCTCAAGCTTCTTGAGGACACGTAGCCCCATTGGCATATACGTATAGATGCCTCCGGCAAGTCGCCGGATCAATCCGGCTCTCAACATCAGTTGGTGGCTTACGACTTCTGCGTCGGCTGGGGCTTCTTTGAGGGTCGATATGAAAAAGCGTGACGCACGCATTTATTTGATTTTATTGCTTGAAATGACAAGCAAGAGTCTGGTTATAATGAATTAATTCTAACGGATTGCAGGCTCACCGACATGTTGGATAGAGAGGGTTTTCGCCCCAACGTCGGCATCATATTGGCGAATGCCAGAAATGAAGTTTTTTGGGGCAAGAGGATCCGCGAGCATTCCTGGCAGTTCCCGCAGGGCGGCATAAAGCACGGCGAGACGCCGGAACAAGCGATGTATCGCGAATTGCGCGAGGAAATCGGCTTGTCGCCGGATCACGTGCGTATCGTAGGACGCACCCGTGACTGGTTGCGCTACGAAGTGCCAGACCAGTGGGTTCGCCGCGAATGGCGTGGCAGCTATCGTGGTCAAAAGCAGATCTGGTTTCTGTTGCGTCTGGTCGGACGCGACTCCGATATCAGCCTGCGTGCCACGGATCATCCCGAATTCGACGCCTGGCGCTGGCACGACTACTGGGTCCCCCTGGACGCGGTGATCGAGTTCAAGCGCGAGGTCTACAGTCAGGCATTGAATGAACTTTCAAGACTTTTGTTTCGCAAGCAGGATCAGACCCGATATCTGCGCCAGCACACCCGCAACGCTCAAAAAGGCCAGAGCGTCGAGACGCCGCTCGACCTGCACACCCCGGTCACGCCCCACGGCTGAGTACCGTCTGCTGCGTCGCATCGCGGCCCCCCTTGTGCTGCTGCTTGGCATGTTCGGGCCGGGACTGGCGCACGCGGGACTGTTCGATGAAATCATCGGCGGCCCGGACGCAGAAAAAGAGTTCGTCGAGATCGTCCCCGTCATGCCGGAGGCGCCCAAGCCCGAGAATCTGACCAGCTTCTACGTCAGCCCGGCCACCAACTTCCGCTTTTTTGTCGATACCCACTCGATCTCGATCGGCAAGGACCAGGTGGTGCATTACACGCTGATTGCGCGCAGTCCCGAGGGCGCCAACAACGTCAGTTTCGAAGGCATGCGCTGCGCCAACCGTACCTACAAGGTCTACGCCTATCTGGGCGCCAACGACACCTTCAGGCCACGTACCGATCCGCAGTGGGCACGCGTCGACGAAGCCGAGGCCAACCGCCAGCGCGCCGCGCTCTACAAGGACTACATCTGTGCTTCGGGCGTGCCACTGCGCGCCAACGATGTGGTGCTGGCTCTGAAAGCCAATCCCTACAGTGCCGTCGGCCCTTGAGACTACAGCACCACCAGGTTGTCGCGATGGATCAGTTCGGGCTCGTCGATAAAGCCCAACAATTGCTCGATCTCCGACGACGGCCGGCCAGCGATGCGGCGTGCCTCGGTGCTGGCATAGTTGACGATACCGCGCGCCAGCACAGCTCCTGACTGGTTCTTGCAGGCGATCACATCGCCGCGTGCGAAATCACCCTCGACGGCCAACACGCCAACCGGCAGAAGACTGCGCCCGGCAGTAATCAAGGCCCGTTCTGCCCCGTGATCGAGCACGACAGCACCGGCCAGTTGCAAATGGTCGGCCATCCACTGCTTGCGCGCGGACAGACGGTTCAAGGTGGCGTTCAGGCGCGTGCCGATCGACTCGCCGCGTGCCAGCCGCGTCAGCACTTCAGGTTCGCGGCCCGACGCAATGATGGTACTGGCACCACTGGTTGCAGCGCGCTTGGCAGCAAGCACCTTGGTCAGCATGCCGCCTCGACCGATCGCGCTGCCGGCACTTCCCGCCACGCGCTCGAGATTGACATCGCCTGCAGAGCCTTGCGCAATCAGCCGCGCCTTTGGATGATGGCGCGGGTCGGCATCAAACAGGCCGCTCTGATCGGTCAGGATCACCAGCAGGTCAGCTTCGACCAGATTGGCGACCAGCGCGCCCAACGTGTCGTTGTCACCGAACTTGATTTCGTCAGTGATGACAGTATCGTTTTCGTTGATGATCGGCACCACGTTCAAGCCGAGCAGCGTGAGCAGCGTCGAGCGTGCGTTCAGATAACGTGCTCGATCAGCAAGGTCTGCGTGCGTCAGAAGAATCTGCGCGCATTTCAGATGGTGCAGGGCGAAGGCCTGCTGATAAGCTTCAATCAGACCCATCTGTCCGACCGCTGCTGCAGCCTGCAGCTGATGGATCAGCTTGGGCCGACTAGTCCAGCCCAGCCGCTTGATGCCTTCGGCGATTGCGCCGCTGCTGACCAAAATCAGTTCGGTACCCGATGCAGCGAGGCTTGCCAGCTGATTGGCCCAGCGTTCGATGGCAACGCGATCGAGGCCGCGTCCGTCGTCTGTGACCAGGCTGCTTCCGACTTTGATAACCCAGCGCTGTTGACCGCTCATGCAGTGTTACGGCGCAATGGGCTTAAAGCGCGGATCCTCCGGATCGATGGCACTTTGCTGTTCATCGAGCTCGGGCTGCAGATGCTCTGAAGCGCTGCGCTCGCGCTGGCGCAGCTCCTGGTAAATGGCACGGGCCAGCTCGTCGCAGTTCTTATGCGTCAGCGCCGAAATGGTATAGACCGGACCCTTCCACTTGAAGCGCTTCGTGAAATCAGTCACACGACGCTTGAGTTCATCTTCGGGAATCATGTCGATCTTGTTGAGCACCAGCCAGCGTGGCTTGGCGGCCAGCTCGGGATCGAACTTCTCGAGTTCATGCACGATGTCGCGCGCGTCCCTGACAGGATCGACACCCTCGTCGAACGGCGCCAGGTCCACAATGTGAAGCAGCAGGCCGGTGCGCTTTAGATGACGCAAGAACTGGTGGCCAAGCCCGGCACCCTCGGCGGCGCCTGCGATCAGCCCCGGGACGTCGGCAATGACAAAACTCTGCGACTCGCCAACGCGCACGACACCGAGATTGGGATGTAGCGTGGTGAACGGATAATCGGCGATCTTGGGTCTGGCATTCGACACTGACGTGATGAAGGTCGACTTGCCGGCGTTGGGCATGCCGAGCAGGCCGACATCGGCCAGCACACGCAGTTCGAGCTGCAGCTCGCGGACCTGCCCCTCCTCGCCATCGGTCTGCTGGCGCGGCGCGCGGTTGGTACTCGATTTGAAGTGGATGTTGCCGGCACCCCCGGCACCGCCACGCGCCAGCAGAACCCTCTGTCCGTGCTCGGTCAGGTCCGCCACAACCTCTTCCGTGTTGCGGTCGACGATCAGGGTGCCAACCGGCATGCGCAGCACGATGTCGTCGCCCCCTTTACCGTAACAATCGGAACCACGCCCGTGCTCACCGTGCTGGGCACGATGCAGCTTGGCGAACCGGTAGTCGACCAGTGTGTTGATGTTGCGATCCGCAAGCGCATAGATGCTACCGCCACGGCCGCCGTCGCCGCCGTCGGGGCCCCCAAACGGGATGTACTTCTCGCGGCGAAACGATGCAATGCCGTTGCCGCCATTGCCGGCCATGACTTCAATGCGTGTTTCGTCGATGAACTTCACGATATCAACCTTGTAGCAACAGACCGGCACATGACACCGGTGGGAGCGAGTGCCGACCCTGAAACGCAGAAGCCCCGCGCTGCGGGGCTTCTGATTTGATGCACCGCGAAGAAGCTTAAGCTGCCTGAGCTTCTTCCGGGAATGCCACCACATCGACCGTCTGACGGTTCAGAGCGCCGCGTGTTGCGAACTTCACTGTGCCATCAACCAGCGCGAACAGGGTGTGATCCTTGCCGAGGCCAACATTCACACCCGGGTGAACGCGGGTGCCGCGTTGACGGATGATGATGCTGCCCGCGTTGATCGCTTGGCCGCCGTAAACCTTGACGCCCAGGCGCTTCGATTCCGAATCGCGGCCGTTACGCGAACTACCGCCTGCTTTTTTGTGTGCCATGAATACTCTCCGTTTGCCTAGGCGTTGATCGCGTCAATGCGCACTTCGGTGAAGTTCTGGCGATGGCCCTGACGCTTCTGATAATGCTTGCGTCGGCGCATCTTGAAGATCTTGACCTTGTCGTGACGACCTTGCGAAACCACAGTTGCAGTGACGGAAGCACCTGAGACCAGGGGCGCGCCGAATTGCATCGACTCGCCTTCGCCGACCGCCAATACCTGGTCGAGCGTAATCTCTTGGCCCACGTCCGCAGCAATCTGTTCTATTTTCAATTTTTCGCCGGCTGCGACTTTGTACTGCTTGCCGCCGGTTTTTATGACTGCGTACATGAATGACCTCTAACGAGAAAACCCGGATGGCGCCATTGCCCTTCCGGTGCTGCAGCACTCAAAGAGCCGCCGAGTGCCCCGCTTTTCGCGGAAAACATGAAACAATACAGGAGCTTATCTTTGATGTCAAGGCTCTGAAAAGCGTCATCCACAGCTTGCGAGCGCCGCCGGTTAGATGGCACGCCACGGCTGGCCGCACCAGGCGGGCAGACATCACGTGGCGCATGCGCTTTGATCGGTTCGAGCGAAGTGCTGCTCTAGCTTTTGCGGCGTTGCAGTCTCTGGAGCCGGAAAGCAAGCAGCGGCGCGCGCACCTGGCTGGTTTAAAAGGAGGTCGCAGGCTGGTAATGATAATCTTAGGTCTGGCCAGCACGCCGCGCAATTCGGCCCTTAAATCTTGAACGCCCGTACCGATTCCCAATTGATCCTCGCACCGATCAGTGACCAGATGCTGGCCATGGATCAGGTCATCCGCGAGCAGCTGAAATCAGAAGTCGCGCTGATCAGCCAGATCTCCGAATACATCATCGGGGCGGGCGGCAAACGTCTACGCCCCGCGTTGTTGCTTCTTCTTGCGGGTGCCGGAAACTACAGGGGGGACGACCATCTGAAGCTCGCTGCGGTGGTCGAATTCATTCACACCGCGACCCTGCTGCACGACGACGTGGTCGACGAATCAAGCTTGCGGCGCGGACGCTCGACTGCCAACGCACTGTTTGGTAACGCTGCCAGCGTGCTGGTGGGCGACTTTCTCTACTCGCGCGCGTTTCAGATGATGGTCGGCGTTGATTCGATGCCCGTCATGAAGGTGCTGGCTGACGCCACCAACGTGATTGCCGAAGGCGAGGTGCTGCAGCTTCTCAACGTGCACGACCCCGAGGTCGACGAAGCGCGTTACATGCAGGTGATCCGGTATAAAACCGCGCAGCTTTTCGAAGCGTCGGCGCGTCTTGCAGCCATCTTGTGCGATGCTGATCAATCGCTGCAGGAAGACTGGGCCGCGTTCGGGCGTCATCTCGGCACCGCCTTCCAGTTGATCGATGATGTACTCGACTATTCTGGTGTCACGGGCGAGATCGGCAAGAACGTCGGCGACGACCTGCGCGAAGGCAAGGCAACCCTGCCCCTGATCTATCTGCTGGCGCAAGGCACCACGGCTCAACAGCAACTGATCAGCGACGCCATTACCGACTCGGAAAACGCTGACCTTTCTGCCATCCAGGAACAGATCTCAACCAGCGGTGCGCTTGAGTACACACGCAATCGGGCCCGTGAAGAAGCCGCACAAGCCAGAGCCATCGCAGAGCGTTTGCCTGACTCGCCGCATAAAGATTCTCTGCTAGAATTGTGCGCCTTTGCAGTAGCGCGAGATCACTAGCGTCGCCTTACGCAAGACCATGTTCGGGGTGTAGCTCAGCCTGGTAGAGTACTGCGTTCGGGACGCAGGAGTCGGAGGTTCGAATCCTCTCACCCCGACCAACAAAAATGGTCTGGACAAAAAATTCAAAGGCCACATGGGTCACTGCTGGGTTCAGTTGCCGCCGTGACCGATAGAGGCTTTCGCAGCGTTTCCTTGGTATCGATCATCGATGGCGTCACGAGTGGCCGCGCGAACCGGCGCGTTCAACGACATGCTGCCCTTTTCCTTCCGTGTGTGCGACGCCCGTCCGGCAGGAAATTCACGACGCGCGCGATTCTGCGCGTGACTCTTCAAGAGCCTTGATCGATGCAGCGTTCAATCCGCGGCCGGTTTCCACTCATCTTGAGCCTCGCGTGGCTGGCGTTGGTCGCATGGCTCACGTGGCGCCACGCCGTCGCCAGCGATCAGCCGCTGATCGGCGACGCGCGCGGCTATTGGACCAAAGCCCAAGCCTTCTGGCGGCTGGTTGCCAAGGGGAGCTGGATCAACCCCTTCGACATCGAGCCAACCAAGCGTCCGCCGGGCACCATTTTGCTGTCTTATCCGTTCGGCTTCTCCGAAGCCTTCAAGGGTTTCCTGTTCAGATCGATCGTGTTTCCCATCGGACTGACGTGGGCTGCGGTTCAAGTGACCGGCCGCCTTGCAAAGCCATCGGCTGATCGCGCGCTCGACGTCGCCTGTCTTGCGGTGTTCGTTTGTTCGGCGCCGCTATTCTTTCACTTTGAGTACGATTTCACCAGCCCGGCGACCTCGTACTGGGGTCTGGTCGACAACTTCATGGGAGCGGCCGGAGCCCTGTCCGCTGCTCTTGCGCTCTACGCGGCGATGCGGTCCTCCAAGTCGGCGGCGCTCGGGGCGGGTCTGTTCGCCGATCTCTGCTTTTGCACCAAACCCACCGGTCTCGTAGTGGCCGTGCTGGTGCTGCTCGTCTGGCTCGTGGTTGCCTTGGTGACCCGTGCATCGAGACGCGTTCATCTTGATACCGGTGAGCCGATGCCGACCTATCGCGCGCTGCTCATGGGCGTGACGATCTACTGCGCGGCGGTGGTTCCTGTCGTCACCGTCGGACGCTACTTTTCGAACTACTTCTCGGCAGACAATATTCAGTACGGGGATCGGGCGGTCGGCTTTCTTCGCGAGGCCTGGCTATTGCCCTCCTTCCTGACTGTCGCAGACTACGTCCGCCAGACGACCGGTCCTCTTCTGACCATCGGAACCGCGCTCGTCCTCGCAATTGGTCTGACACGGTTAGGACGTTTCGTGCGCGGGGCTGCCCCTCGACGTTCGGCGGCGCTTGCAACCACCACAGCCTGCGCATTGCTCTTCATCGTCTTCGGCCTTTGGTTCTGGATTTTCTATACGGGCGGCTCCCAGGCACGATATGCCTATCCGTTTCTACTCGGATCGATCGTCTTTCTGGTTCCGCTCGCAGCGCAGTTGATCAGCCAGGCCGTGCCGCGTACCAGGTTGATGCTGCGACTTCTCCTGGTGCTCCCCGCACTCAACATCATCTTGCTGCTGACCACTTTCAATCCGCCCGCCGTGTGGGAGTACGCGTCCGGGGTCAACGTCAGAAAGACTGATGTCGCCGGTGACATGGCAATGGCAAGAACCCTGCTGCAGTTTGCGCGCAACAGCGGTCGCCAGCTTGTTGTGTACGAGGACTTCTCGGGCCGCAGCGGTATTCTTGACAGCTACTGGGGCTTTGAGATCACTGCTCATCCCGACCTTGCAAACGTGCATGTAGCGAATCCGGTCGACTTCCTTCGCACCGCCACTTTTCGGGTCCGTGAAGTCGCTGGCGCCGACTTCCTGCTGTTTTGGGTACTGCAAGACGAAGCAAAGATTGCGAGCGGGTTGCGCCACGACCCGGTTGACAGCTTTGTCAGTGAAGAGCACCTGTTTCAAGCCTGGGTCTCTTCCCTTTCAGCAGCAGACGGCATCGAGGTGTTCGCACAGACAGGCGACCTGAGGCTGCTTAGAGTCGTCGACCGTCCGAAGTTCGAACAGTCGCTCAATCATCTGGTACAGACCCATCACTGGCGATCGATATTCAATGAGGCCAACCCAGCTGCATGGTGGTCGGTAGCAGACATCGTGAAGCGATCGAACCTGGTGCTTGACGCCGAGCCACCGATCCACTTTGACGGTGGCTTTGAGATCCGTGCAATGGCGGTCGACAAGGAGCCGGATCAAGTGCACATTGACCTTTGGTGGAGGAACACTTCCGATGCACCGATCGACGACAACTGGTATTTCTTTGTCCACGAGCTAGACAGCACCGGTGAAGCGATCAAAGGAGAGAACATCCGGCTCCGAGCCTTTGGCGAGGGCGCCCGCGGCGAGTACATGCTGCAGTCGGTGACGGGGGCAATCAGCCGGACGCGACCTCCCGCGTCGCTTGCCGTGGGAATCTTTCATCTTGAGCATGGCAACGCGACCACGGCAAGAGCTGACAGTGGCAAGCGTGACTGGGGCGATCATCGCGTGTTGATTGCACTGCCCAAGTAACGCGTCAGGTACGGTTGCGAGCGCCCGGCCGGTGCGTGTTGCCTTTGTCAAAGGAAAAGGGTGTTCATCCTCCTCCTCAATCTTGTGGATATGAAATACGACCGCGTGGCGCTTCAATCAGTGCCAGGGTCATTTTCCGCAATCTCCTTGAGGGGTCAAATCCATGCGCAAATCCCGTCTCAATCTGGCAATGCTGGGCCTGGTCTTCACGGCTGGCGGCTGCACCACAGCGCCCCTGTCGCGTCCGGCTGACCTGACAACCCTGAGCGCCAACGAAAGCGTTGAGCTGCTGCGAGCAGGCGTCATCAGCAGCACCGAACTGACGCAGGCTGAACTTGCCAAGGCACGCGCGAACCCCGAGCTCAATGCGTTCATCGTGCTTGATGAGGCCGGTGCCTTGCGTCAGGCAGCTGCTGCAGATCTGGCACTGCGCGCCAACCGTGGCGGCCCGTTGACGGGTTTGCCGATCGTGATCAAGGACAACATCCGGGTGGCGGGGCTGCCTGCCAGTGCCGGCACGCCCGGACTTGCCAAACAGGTGGTGGCAAGCGACGCTCCAGTCGTAGCCACACTGCGCGCGGCCGGCGCAGTCATTCTTGGCAAGACCAACATGCACGAGCTGGCATTCGGCATATCGGGCTACAACGAAGCGATGCACGGCAGCAGCGTAGGCGTACGCAACGCCTACGATCGCACGCGCATGGCAGGTGGTTCATCGTCTGGTAACGGCGCTGCCATCGGCGCGCGCATCGTGGCTGCAGGAATTGGCACAGACACAGGCGGCTCTGCGCGTATTCCGGCTGCATTCAACGGCATCGCTGGATTTCGTCCAAGCGTTGGCCGCTATTCGGCCGAAGGCGTGGTGCCAATCTCGCACACGCGTGACACACCAGGGGCGATGGGCCGCACTGTCGCAGACGTGGCACTGCTCGATGGCGTCCTGACCGGTCAGGCACCGGCCAAACCGATCGAACTGCGCGGACTCAGGCTCGGCCTTGATCGGGCTGACTTCTTCGCCAATCTCGACAGCGACACGGCCGCAGTGATGCAGCAGGTGATCGCTAAACTCGAACAGCAGGGCGTGATCTTCGTTGCCGTGTCGATGCCAGGGCTGGCCGAGATTGACAGCCAGGTCGGGTTCCCCGTGGCGCTCTACGAGGCCTACGATGACATGCAGAGCTACCTGAAGCGCTACCAGCCTGAAACGTCGGTCGAAGCCATGGCATCACAAATCGGCAGTGCAGATGTGAAAGGGACCTACGCGGCGCTCGTCATTCCGCGCCTGCTGCCGGGCCCCAACAACACCCTCGTTTCCGGCCGTCCGATTTATGAAGCTGCCATGGCGCACGCACGTCCGGAACTGCAGGCGCTGTATGCC